>CAYNDN010000069.1:0-1432 GCA_964395075.1 uncultured Lentimicrobiaceae bacterium
CAGACTACCTCAGGGAGGTTTTCCCACACATTAAAGTAGGGGCCGGCGAAGCACTCCAGTGCCCTACCCTGCTGCTCAACGGCTATGGCGAGCATCGCATCGAAGGTATTGGTGACAAGCACGTTCCCTGGATTCACAACATTAAAAACATGGATGTGGTGGCCGCCATCGACGATAACCCCAACATGCGGCTGATGCGCTTCTTTAACGAAGAGAAAGGGCATCAATTTATGGAAAATGAATTGGGTGTAAACCCGGAAATCATTGCCCATTTATCTGAACTGGGAATTTCTTCTATTGCCAATTTAATGGGCGCGATCAAAATGGCGAAATATTACGAAATGAACGAAAATGACACCGTATTTACAGTAGCTACCGATTCGATGGAAATGTACCAATCGCGCATGAAAGAAGGCAACCAGTTGTACGGATCATTCACAGGAAACGATGCTGCCATAAGTTTTGAGGCTGACATGCTTGGTTTGGGCATCGACAATATGATGGAAATGAATTATTATGAAAAACGCCGCATGCACAACCTGAAATATTTTACCTGGGTGGAGCAGCAGGGCAAAACCGTGGAAGAACTCAATGCACAATGGTACGATGAAGATTATTGGAAATCTAAATATGCCAAAGCGCAGGAATGGGATGATAAGATTAATGAATTTAATGAACGGACGGGGTTGCTGAAGGAGTATTTGTGAAGCTAATTGACCCCATCCCCGGACCTTTTGTCAAGTGGCAGAGGATGGAGCATCAGCGACTGGTACTATTACATTATGGCTCTTGGGCAGTTATCGGTGCTAACTCAAAAGGTTCATTTTGCCACCAAAACACAAAACCACGAAAATTACACGAAGGGGTAATTCGCGGTAAAATAGCACTTTGTGATACTTGGTGTTTTTGTGATCTTCGTGGCACATCTTTTTTTACTTTTGAAACAGCGCCATTGAGGAGGTCTTAGGCTACCATTTTTTTCGATTCAAATACCATGAATTACACTTCAAAATATCATTATCAATGTGTTAATTGCGGGAAGGAATACCCGGCAGATCAGGTCCGGTATTTATGTCCTGATTGCAATGCAAAAAACAAACCTGAAAACCCTCCATTGGGAATTTTAAAAGTGGTTTATGATTTTGACTCCATTAAAAATTCGGGGAAGAATTTCAAAGATCATTATACTGAAAATTTCATCGACCTGCTTCCCATCCAAAACATCAGGAACCTGCCATTTTTAAAAGTTGGAAACACACCACTTTACAACCCGGAACACGGATTATTCCTGAAAGACGATTCCCAAAACTCGACTTTTTCTTTTAAGGACAGGGCTTCTGCGGTTGTTTCGGCGTGGGCCAAAGAAAGTGGTATCAACAAAATTATTACATCTTCCACAGGAAATGCCGGATCTTCATTGGCGGGTATCTGT
>CAYNDN010000069.1:1442-13713 GCA_964395075.1 uncultured Lentimicrobiaceae bacterium
TCTGTGCAGCTCAGGGACAGCAGGCCATCATCATGGTGCCCGAAAGTGCCCCAATCGCCAAGCTTACACAGATTCTGATGTATGGTGCAAAGCTGGTCCCGGTAAAAGGAACTTATGATGACGCCTTCGACCTGAGTGTTGCTGCAACAGAAGCGTTTGGCTGGTACAACCGCAATACAGCATTCAATCCGCTGACCATTGAAGGGAAGAAAACCGTGAGTTTTGAAATCTTCAAACAAACCAATGGAAAGCTTATAGATCGGATTTTTGTGCCTGTGGGCGATGGTGTGATCATTTCGGGAGTTTACAAAGGTTTTGAAGATTTATTGAACCTGGGCTTTATCGACAGAATCCCTGTAATTGTCGCTGTGCAGGCTGAAGGAAGCAACAACCTGATCAGTAATTTATCAGCATCTGAATTTTCTGCCACAGCAAGCCAAACCATCGCCGATTCTATTTCGGTGGACGTACCCCGGAATTTTTATATGGCCAAACAATTCATCCAAAAATACGGTGGTAAAACAATTTCGGTGAGCGATGATTCGATTCTTGAAGCGTCATCCTGGTTGAGCAAAAAATACGGCATTTTTACTGAACCGGCATCTGCGGCAGCTTTCGCAGGATATTTACATTTTCAGAAAAGCAAAAATAGGTCAAGCCTGGTTTTGCTCACCGGCAGTGGCCTGAAAGATTTGGCAGCCGTAAAACCATTGCTGAAAATACCCACCGCCATCGCGCCCGAATTGGAAGAACTTGGAAAAATAGTATCATGATCAGTTTTATATTAAATGATGAAAATATCCATTACACAGGTGATCCTGAACAGTCGTTGCTAAAATTTTTAAGGCTCGAAAAACATCTGACTGCGGTAAAAGATGGTTGCTCAGCCCAGGCGGCCTGCGCGGCCTGCACGGTGGAAATTAACGGCAAAGCCTTGCCCTCGTGTGTGACCAAAATGAGAAAACTCGAAGGTGCTCAGGTTTATACGCCGGAAGGTTTTCCCGAATATGTCAAGGAGGTCATCGCCAAATCTTTTGTGAATAAAGGCGCCGTGCAGTGTGGCTTTTGTACACCAGGATTTATAAGCCGGGTTAAAGTGCTGTTACAGAATAATCCGGAACCAACAATTGAGGAAATCCAAAAGGCGCTCAAGCACCATTTGTGCAGGTGTACGGGTTACAAAAAAATTGAAGATGGAGTTTTTGAAGCTGCCAAACATTTAAAGAAACGGTCAAAGCCGGAAATCACAAAAACCTCAGGAAAGGTCGGCATCTCCCACCCCAAATATGAGGCTTATGAAACAGCCATTGGCGAGCGGAAGTTTGTAGATGATATCTTTGTGGAGGGGATGCTTTTTGCCGCACTCAAATTTAGTGACCACCCAAGAGCTGTGATAAAATCTGTTGACACTTCCGAAGCTGAACAAGTTGAGGGCGTTCACCGGATTTTTACAGCAAAAGATGTTCCGGGTCAGCGAACAATTGGCCTCATCATCAATGACTGGCCTGTTTTTATTGCCGAAGGCGAAACCACAAATTATATTGGTGATGTGTTGGCCGGTGTTGTTGCAGATTCCGACGCCATCGCACGCAAAGCTGCGGATCTGATTAAAGTGGAATATAAAATTCTGGAACCGGTAACTGATGTATTTGAGGCGATCCATACTGATCGGATTCATCCTGAAAGGCCCAATAACTTTGAGACAACCACTTTTAAAATCGGGGATTTTGATCAGACGATTGCATCCTCAAAATATATTTCCTCCGGCAACTATTCCACGCAGCGCATCGAACATGCTTTTATGGAAAAAGAAGCTGCCATTGCTTTTCCTGATGAAGATGGCGGCATCCACCTGCTGAGCCAGAGTCAGGGCATTTACGAAGACCGCCGTCAGGTGGCGCTGATTCTGGGCTTGCCCGAAGAGAAAGTCCGGGTAACGCTTGTGCCCAATGGTGGTGGGTTTGGCGGCAAAGAAGATTTAAGTGTGCAGGGGCAAACGTCGCTTTTTGCCTGGCTGCTCAAAAAGCCGGTAAAGCTCACCCTCACCCGCCCCGAGTCCATCAGGCTGCATCCTAAACGCCATCCGGTTTTTCTGGATATTTCAGTTGGCGCTGATGAAAAAGGAAAACTCACCGCACTAAAAATCAGGGCAGTCGGCGACACCGGCGCGTATGCCTCAGTGGGCATGAAAGTACTGGAACGTGTGGCCGGACACGCTGCAGGAGGCTATTTTATTCCCGTGATAGATATTGAAGCTAAAACCGTTTACACCAATAATATTCCATCCGGCGCCATGCGGGGCTTTGGGGCTAACCAGGTCTGTTTTGCACTTGAAAGTTGCATCGATGAAATCTGCAAAAAAGGAGGCTTCGACCGGTGGAAATTCCGCTGGGACAATGCCCTTGTGGATGGACTAAAAACCTCAACGGGGCAAAAGGTTTTTGGCGTGGGAATCCGCGCCTCGCTGGAAGCTTTGAAGGAAGATTATGACCACGCTAAATTTAAAGGGCTGGCCTGCGCCATCAAAAATTCCGGTGTGGGCAATGGCATGGTGGATGAATCCAAAGTGACCATCTCAATTATCAGTGAAAATGAGATTGTACTGAAACACGGCTGGACAGAAATGGGACAGGGTGTACACAATATGGCATTGCAAACCCTTTGTCAGGAAACAGGGCTGCCACCTGAGCTCATAAAAGTTGAAGTGGATACCGAAGCACAAATTAAAACCGGAATGACCACTTCATCCCGGGCTACAGCCCTGGTAGGCCTTGCTGTGATTGATGCCTCAAAAGCATTGAAAAAAGATTTGATGACAAAGACCCTGGCTGAACTTAAAGGCAAAATGTACAAGGGACAATTCGCGTGCGACTGGACATCAAAACCGGGTACAGATGCGGAAGACCCCATCATTCATTATTCGTATGGATATGCCGCCCAGCTTTGTGTTTTGGATGATGACGGCAATATCCAAAAAATGGTAGCTGCCCACGATGGCGGGAAAATCATGAACCCCATGCTTTTTGAGGGGCAGGTGGAAGGCGGCGTTCACATGGGCCTGGGTTATGCGCTGAGCGAAGATCTGCCCATGAAAGATGGCTACCTGGTTCACGATAAAATGCGCAAGCTTAATGTCCTCCGGTCGGATCAAACCCCACAGATCATTGTAAAACCCGTTGAAGTAAAAGATCCGGTGGGGCCTTACGGTGCCAAGGGAATTGGAGAGATCGGGCTGGTGCCGACAGCCGCCGCCGTGGCCAATGCCTTTTATCATTTTGATGGCGAAAAGCGAACATCATTACCGCTAAAACCAGTTAAAAAGAAACATAAGTATGGTTAGAAAAATGCGAAGAAGGATACTACATCAAAGGAGGCAAATTAAACATAGTTACTTGCAATTCTCCTTTTCACGTTGCATTGTTTATAAGTTTTTAATTTGTTTTTATCTTAATAAGTGAGATAATTATTACAATTATTCATTTTAGCAAATGCTAAGTAACAAAGCAATGAATAGAATTAAAGAAGTACTTGACATAAAACAAACTTGGCTAGCTGATAAATTAGGTAAAAGCTATAATATGGTGAACTCTTATGTCCAAAATCGTCAACAACCGAGATTAGAAATATTGTATCAAATTGCTGTAATCCTCGAAGTTGAAATAAATGCTTTATTAGTTGAAAAAGCTGAATATTTGGCTGAGACAAAATCAAAATATAAAATCAACAGCAAAGCAAAATGAGTTTCAATCCTGATTTACAATATCGTTGTCCAATAGTTAGAGGAAAATCCATATCAAGAATGGATGACTATCTCCCTATATATGCTCAAATTCTTGAAGAAATATGCCCTATTCCAGCAAAAGCATTTAGTGATAAATTTGATAGAAAACTTTCACACTATTTCAAGGATGATGAAAAAACAATAAAAAATCATCGTACTGAGAATGTTGACAAATTACTTGGGATGTATTTCGAAAAAGATGGAATTATTTACACATCTGAAAGAACAAATAGATTTTTAGAAGATAACGACCAACCTGCATTTTTCAAAAGTGCATGTTTTAAATTCCAGCAACCAAATGGTTCGCAGAAAATACAAACCACAATTAGAAAAAAAATTGCAAAGGGAATTAATATTAAACCTTACCATTTTGTTTTATCGCTTTTAAAAGCTGCCGCCAATCAAAAAATAATACTCACAAAAACTGAAGTTGCATATTATGCTTTAAATGCACTTGAAGTATTACAAGGGAAAGTTTCCGTAGATGAAGTATTGAAAGCTATTCAAAATGACCGTAAAAATGGAATTGTAAAGAAAGTTGATGTTTCAAAAAATTATGCTTGGGGCTATCAGCATATCAATGAACAATTTGATTATTTAGAATTAGCAAATCTAATTCGTAAAGATGGGCAAAATATTTGGCTTAATTATAAAGAATTAGCATCGATAGATTTATTTATTGAAGACCTGAAAAAACCGTTAGCAATCGATTTCTCAAAATTCAATCTTGACGAAAAAGGAATAAGTAAGCAAATTGAATTAGAATGGCAAACGTACTATGGGGGGTTAACCAAAGAAGAAGAAAAAATATTTTCAACAAATATCGATAGTCTTGATACTGTTTCACCAACTGAAGAATTACCAGTAACAACAAGGATTTCTACAATTGAATTGGGTGATGAGGGAGAAAACTTCGTTTTAAAAATTGAAAAGGAAATTGTTAAAGATTTCAATCCAAGGTTAGTTAATAAAGTTAATTATCACGGTAAACAAAGAGGATTAGGATATGACATTACTTCTATTGAGGCAAGCAGAAATAAAAAGAATCCTGAGTATTTGAGATATATTGAAGTTAAAGCAACAAAAAGGGTTCATCCACCAGACTTCACAGATACTTTAGACACCATTAATCTTACCAGAAACGAATGGGTAGCTGCAGAACAGCAATCGAACCATTTTTATATTTATAGAATCTATTTTACTACTCAAGGAACTTTAATAAGTATTATTAATAATCCTGCTAAAAAGAATGAAGACGGTATTTTATATGCCACTCCTAAAGTTTATCGAGTTGAGTTTGGCGATAAAGCGATTGATGAAAAATTAAAATTCGCCTGATGGAAATAATTCAAACATATAACGACAAATATTATTTCAATGACTTTGAATTATCGGTTATTGAAGATCCTTATCTAGGCACTCTTTCTTTGTTTGAAAATTCAACTTCAGATATTCAAAAGGAACAATTTAAAATTTTCAGTATACTTGAAAAAAAAGCTCCTTTTGTAAATGCTGCTTCATTTAGGAATCAAGTCCATTTTCAAAACGCCTATAAAACACCAGTTCAAAGATGGTTCCCTTACCGAGAAGGTTATTCAACACGTCTTGTACATGCTTTTATTAAAGAACTAAATGTAAAAGGAAATGTTTTTGATCCTTTCTCTGGGAGTGGCACTACTTTGCTTGCCGCCCGTCATAACAACATCAATTCTTTCGGAATAGATGTTAACCCAATATCTGTTTTAGTTTCTAAAGTTGAAAATGAAAAGTATAGTTATGCTGATATCAAAGATTTTAACGAAGAAATTAAAAAGATAAAATCTATAAATAGGGACAAAGAGGTGTATTATACTCCTTTTGAACTTGCAGATAAAGTTTTTAATGCTGAAATCCTACAATCACTTTTACAGCTAAAGATTCACATAAAGAAAATTGAAAACGAAAAAATACAAAATGCCTTTTTCGTTGCTTGGCTCGCAATTATTGAAGATGTTTCAAATATTAAGAAAGAAGGGAACGGGATAAAATATAAAAATAGAAAAAGAACTAAAAGTGGTTATATAAATATCGACAAGTCTGAATGGGAAAAAAAAGTATTCCCAGTTAATAAATTCAGTTTTGTAAAAACCAAATTATCAAATCACCTTGAAAAGATTTATGAAGATATTAATTACCATTATGGCTCTTGTAGTGTGCCGCCACAAATTTTTCGAGGAAGTTGTTTAGAATTTGATAAATTTTTTTCTGATGAAATAGAGTTGACATTTTACTCTCCACCATACTGCAATAGCTTTGATTATTTTGAAATACATAAAGTTGATTTATGGCTTGGAGATTTTACGACAAATAAGGAAGAATTCAGATTACTTAGAAATACAGGATTCCGTTCAAATACTAATTCTTTAAATCACAAATCAATTATTTATAGAAACGAAAATCTTGAAAATTTAATAGCCATGTTTGACAAAAAACGACTATGGAATAAAAGAATTCCTAGTGTTGTGAGAGGTTATTTTGATGATACTTGTACATTATTATTAAAGCTTTATCAGCAAACCAAAAAAGGAGGTAGTATCGGCATTGTTGTTGGTAATTCTGCATATTCAGGAGTAATAATACCAACTGATATATTAATAGCTGATATTGCTCAGGAAATCGGATTTAAAGTGAAGAATATTTTTGTCACAAGACACTTAACTACAAGTTCCCAACAAAAAAAGGAACTTGAAGCTTTGAAAAATTACTTAAGAGAAAGTATTGTCCTATTGGAAAGATGATGAAAACAAAAGAATATCAATTTGTAAAGGAGGTAATCCCTGCAGAAATTGAAGAAAATTCAATTTTGAATATTGTTACTCGTGATGTTAATACACACACTCATGGCTTTCATAAATATCCGGCAAAGTTCATACCTCACATTCCCAAATGGGCTATTAGCAAGTATTTAAACGGTGTTACAGACAAAACGATTCTTGACCCTTTTTGTGGTAGCGGAACTACATTAGTTGAATCCGTATTAGCTGGTTTTAATGCAGTAGGAATTGATATCGACCCATTGTCTGCTTTAATTTCTAAGGTCAAAACAACAAGACTTGACAAATCTGAGTTAACTAAAATATCAAAATGGCTCATTCAACAAATCAATTCAAAACCCAGAGGTACTTTCAAACCTGATTGCGATAGGATAGATCACTGGTTTACAAATGATGCTATTGAAAAACTATCTGTAATCAGAACATTAATAAATCAGATTCCAGAAAAATTTGTAGACAATAGGAAAGTTAGAGATATCCAGGATTTGCTAATAATTTGCCTTTCCTCGATAATTCGTAGGGTTTCAAATGCTGACAATGAATCTCAAAAAACATATGTTTCACACACGAAAATAAAATACCCAGAAGAAGTTAACACAGTATTTTTATCTCAACTTGAACTTTTTGTAGAGAGAGCAATATATTTTTCAGAAAGCACAAGTGCTCAATCAAAAAGTGAAATTATTGTTTCTTCAAGTGCTTTATCATTAGCAAAGAAAGTATGTAATAAACAAATTGATTTAGCAATTACTTCTCCCCCATACATCAAAGCTGTTGATTATATCTACAATCAAATGGTTGAATTATTTTGGATTGGAGACTTATTTGAAATGCAGACTCAGACAAAGCAAAATAAAAAGAAAAAGAATTATATCGGCAACAAACAAATTTTAAAAGCTGAATACAGCAAATATTCTCCATACAACAAAACTTTAGGAATTGAGAATTTAGATTTAAAACTTCAAAAAGTTTTTGATACTGACAAAAAGAATGGGCATAAACACTCCTATATAACTTTTAAATATTTCAGAGATATGGAAAAACACTTTGCTGAAATGGAAAATTGTTTAGTAGAAAATACACATTATATTATGGTTGTAGGTGATAGCAATGTAAGTGATATTTTTATAGACACTGCTGATTTCTTAGTTGAAATTGCCAAACGAAACGGTTTTAGACTCTCTAATAAATGGGGGTATAAAATTAAAAATCGTTATATGAGATTTGATAGAAAAGGTAGAGGAGGAATTATAGAAGTCGACTGGGTTTTAGATCTCATTAGAACTTGAAAATTAATTCTCATAGCTTCAAATCTCAATAATAATCTTACTTAGTATAATGATCCTTTTAAAAAATGCAACATACATCCATTGGGAAACTCTGGATTTTCAACAAGCCGATATTTTAGTTCATGAGGGCGTTGATGGAGAAATCCAGATTAACCCGGAAGCTCAGCAAATTCAAGAAAACAATTCCGGGATACAGGTGATTGACTGTTCAGGTAAACTGGTAACTAAATCCTTTGCCGTAGGCCATCATCATGTGTATTCTGCACTGGCACGCGGAATGGGAGCCCCTGCAAAAAATCCTGAGAATTTCCGGGAAATCCTGCAATACATCTGGTGGAACCTGGATCAAGCCCTCGACAAAGATATGGTTGAAGCCAGTGCACTTGCTATTGCTATGGCCTCAGCCAAAGCAGGCTCCACCTTCGTCATCGACCATCATGCTTCTCCAAATTTCCTGAAAGGATCGCTTGAGGTCATTGCCCATGCTTTCGAAAAAGTCGGCATCAGTCATTTGCTCAACTATGAAATCACGGACAGATATGGCGAAGCCAGAGCCATTGAAGCTTTAGATGAAACTGAATCATACCTGCAAAATAATCAGGCCCTGGTGGGACTTCACGCCTCTTTTACGGTTGGAAACCAAACGCTGAAGCGATCAGCAGAACTAGCAGAGAAATACAATTCCGGCATCCATATTCATGTTGCCGAAGATAAATACGATCAGGAACATTGCATGGAAAATTACAGAAAGCGAGTGATTGACCGGTTGAATGATTATGGTGTTTTAGATTCCCCAAAATCGATACTCGGACACTGCTTGTTCCTCGATCACACCGAAAGAGAGAGACTCAGGAATTCGCGGGCCTGGATCGTGGAAAACATCGAAAGCAACCTCAACAATGGTGTCGGGCATTTTAACAGTGCTGGCCTCGGCGATCGGATTTTTCTGGGTACCGACGGTATGCACAGCGATATGATCAGAAGTGCGCAATGGGCGTTTTTTGCCGGAAAGGAATTTGATAACATCGACTTTGCATCGGCATACAAAAGATTCAGAAATGTGCACCGGTACTTATCAGAAAACATTTTTAAAGGAGATGGAGATAATAACCTTGTGGTGCTTGATTATGACAGCCCGACGGTAGTTAACTCAGAAAACTTCCTGGGGCACTTTATTTTCGGGCTAAACTCCAACCACATTCAGCATGTCATTTCTGATGGTAAATTGATTGTGAAAGATAAGGCCATTCAAACAGTAAATGAAAATGACATTCTGGAATTCACCAGGGAGCACTCCGTTAGATTATGGAAGGCAATGAAATAAGGTGTTTCAAACTATTTTTAAGTTTTCCTTGCTTTAACGCTTGAATGTCCTAAGGACGATTCAAGGTTTTTAGACTTTCAATAAATAATGGCTATGATATAAAACATTGTAGTTGTAAAAGGAGCACAAAATGTAGATGTCTCACTTCGTTCTTTAAAACATCAAATTAAAAATATGTCTTTTGCAAACCACATTAGTTTAGATTTGAGCCTAAATAAATAATTAAACTCCCAAACCTGTGGATCAAAACATACTCGAATATATTGGCTTTGCTGCCTCAGTAATCATCGCACTTTCGATGACCATGAACTCAATTTTGAAGTTCCGATGGATAAACCTTATTGGCGCTTCAACTTTTGCCATTTACGGTTTGCTCATCCAGGCCTGGCCGGTGGCTGCACTCAATGGATTTATCGTTTGCGTGGATATTTATTACCTCATTAGAATTTATAGCCGAAACGACCTTTTCGACATCCTCGAAATAAGAAATGACAACAAATACCTCCTGAAATTTCTGGACTTTCATTACAAAGAGATTCAACAGTTTTTTCCGGGTTTCACCTACAAACCCGAAATGAATACGGTTAGTTTTTTTGTGTTGCGAAATACAAACGTGGCCGGTATTTTTCTGGCACATCGTCAGGGTGAGGATTCACTCAAAGTGGGTCTTGATTATGTTGTTCCACAATACCGTGACTATCGAAATGGTAAGTTTCTCTACGAAGGCTTACAAAAAAGATTTGTGGAGGATGGATTTTGCAGGGCAATTTCTGATAGTATCAGCCCAAGGCATGAAAAATATCTTAAGCGGGTTGGTTTCATAAAAACTGGTGAAGGCCTGTTTGTAAAAGAATTTCCTAAATGTGATTCCTAAAAGTACATCAATATGTATTTGATAATAAAAAACGGGAAGATTGTTAACTCAGATCAAACTATTGATGCTGATGTTTTGGTAAGCAATGGAAAAATTAAGCGAATTGCTCCCAATATTCAATTTAGAAATCAAGACGTCGAAATCATTGATGCAGGCGGCAAGTACATTTTTCCCGGTGGCATCGACCCACATGTGCACATGGAGCTACCAACGCCGGCCGGGCCTTCTTCCGATGATTTTTACACTGGAAGCCGGGCCGCACTTTTTGGAGGAACCACCACCATCATCGATTTTGTTACACCAAAACGTGGACAATCCATCGTTGAGGCACTGCAGCTCAGAAAAAAAGAAGCGGAGAAATCCCTGGTCAATGTAAAATTTCATGTGAGCCCGGTGGAGTGGCGCCCTGAAACTGCCGATGAAATCCGGACATGCATACATGAGCATGGCATCAAGTCATTTAAATGTTATCTTGCTTACAAAAACAGCATAGGACTAGAGGACGATGAACTACAAAAAGTGATGGAGGTGGTTGGCCAGGAAGGCGGACTGGTAACTGTACATTGCGAAGATGGTGATGCCATTGAGGAACTTAGGGATGGATATGCTGAGATGGATATACCCGGCCCTGTGGCTCATCAGCTTTCCCGACCAGATGAAATGGAAGCACATGCGGTTGAGAAGGTCATTCAGCTTTCAGAAAAGACCAATTGCCCGGTTTACATTGTTCATGTTTCATCGGCAAAATCCATTGGAATAATTAAGCAGGCTCAGGCCAAAGGCCAAAAAGTAATTGCTGAAACCTGCCCGCAATATTTGCTGTTGGATAAAGAAAAATACAATCACCCCTTCCAAAAAGCGGCTTCCTATGTGATGAGCCCATCTTTAAGAACCACAGCCGACAATCAAAAACTTTGGGAGGCTTTAAAAGATGGAACCATTTCAACCATCGGTACCGACCATTGCAATTTTACGCTGGAGCAGAAACTTTTGGGCAAAGATGATTTCAGGAAAATCCCCAACGGTGCGGGCGGCGTGGAACACCGGATGGAATTGCTTTATACTTATGGTGTTCTTCAAAATAAAATCAGCCTCAACCAATTTGTCGGACTCACTTCCACGAATCCTGCAAAAGTGTTTGGGCTTTACCCGCAAAAAGGCATAATTGCCCGGGGCAGCGATGCAGATATTATTATCTGGAATCTCAAAATTGAAAAAATAATCAGCGTAAAAACTCATCACCAGAATTCCGATCTGAATATTTTTGAAGGATATGAAATTCAGGGAAAGGCTGAACATGTGATACTCGGTGGAAGGAGAGTAATTGCAGTGGAATGAATAAATCCCATATATCACAGATTCCTCAGGTATTCAAACAGGTCATCCTCAAGAGAAAGCCCTAACTTTTTTTTCAGGCGATAGCGGGTGCTTTTACTATTTGGAATTTTCATACGGCCTGCATTTTTCTAAACATTTGATTTTGTAATATATAGGAAAGCATTTTCTTTGGATTGCATACCAATATCATACCTGATCCGAAAGCCGTGCATACCTCATGAATCCCACCAAAACTTGCAACAGGCCAGAATGGAGGGCTATATTTGCTTTAAAATGAATTACACATCATGATGAATAAAGTTTTGATATCCATACTTGGCAACAAGGTTCTTTACTAGTCAAAACACATCATTAAGGCAGGGTTAATAGAAGTTTGTGATAAGACCGGAAGAACCATCGCCCGTCAGTAAATTAAAAATGCCGAGGCCGGATCTCTCGAGATTAATGCCCAACCGGGAATATACCGAATTAAGATTTTTTCGGTCAGTGAAATTTTTGAAAAACAATCATTTATAGGAAAATAGGAACCAAAAAACGAATCAATATGAAAAAACATTCAACAGCCATTGAAAGGCGAATCCACAACACCTCGCATCCATTGTTAAAAATATCGATACTTGCAGGCCTTGCCATGCTTTTATTATCGGGATTGGCCTTTGGACAAACACCTGGTGAGTGGACAGGGTCAGTGAGTGAAAGTTGGGATAATCCAGCGAATTGGGACGATGGAAACGTACCTGATAACACAGTGGATGTGGTATTACCTGCGGGATGCCCGAGGTATCCGACTACTGATAAAAAACTTGTTGTCGGGCCCAACTTTGTTTCCGGGAGTATCCACAGGTGTAAATC
>CAYNDN010000070.1:0-2640 GCA_964395075.1 uncultured Lentimicrobiaceae bacterium
TGAGTGGGTGGAGCAATTATCGTTTCAGAACCAGATATATATTACCAGCAACAAACAGGATTTTAACCTTAAGGGGGTAAGGATTTTTACAAAGGCCGGTAAGCAGCTTGGGGAAAAAATTACGCACCCTCTCGCAGGCAACGCAAATTACATTCACTTTACAAAAGCAATAGGTTTTCGTTTTCCTACGGGCACCACACATACTTATTTTATCGGTGAAATACCAGAAAAATACCCGTTGATACGTAACTTTTATTTCAAACTTTTACATGGAGAAAGTCCGGATATTCAGAACAAAAATTTATTTTTGGAACGAAACGATGGTTTGGGTTATGATATTTTAATAAAAAAACTTTAAAACGAATTGAAATGAAAAAAAATGTTTTTTGGCTGATTCATTTAGCATTCTTCTTGTTCGCTACTTCATGTGTTTCATTTGAACCTGGCTGGAAGAATTATTCGATGAAAACGGATGGTAATACAAAAGCAGACTCATTGCTGGAAATTGCACAGAAACTGGAGAAAAATGCTGCCACAAAACCGGAAGTGGAAAATTTAATTACTGCTTATAAGAATGTTCTTAAAGCTAATCCTGCAAATTATAATGCCTTATGGAAAGTCGGAAATTATCATATACTACTTGGGGCAGCATACAGTGATAGAAAGAGGGATAAAAAGCATCATTATTTACAAGCTGTAAAGTACTGCGAAAGAGCAATGTATTCAAATGATGCATTTCGGAAAGACATACAAAATGGATCCGCTATTACGGATGCATCCCAATATCTTACCATCAACGAAATAGATGCAATGGGTTATTGGTACACGGCCAGGTTTTATTATTTTAAAGATTGTTTAAATAAGATGAGTCGTGTTTTTAATACGAAGATTGTTATCGAAAATAATATGATGATAGACAGGATTGATGAACTCGATCCGGCGTGGGCAGGCGGAGGCAACTTCTTCTCAAGAGCCTTATATTATATTGCTGTTCCCGAAAAGTTCGGAGGCAGTAAAGCACGTGCGGAGGAGGAATTTGAAAAAGCAATAAAGGCAGGGCCTGATTATCTTGTAAATCGGTGGGGGAGAGCGAAATATCTTTATGCCCTTACGGGTAATCAGGCTGCTTTTGAAAAAGATTTGGAATGGGTATTATCTCAGGATCCAAATCTGGGAGGGAATCCTTATCCCTGGAACGTGTATTTTCAATCTGATGCAAGAAAAATATTGAAGGGCAATGCAGCCAATTAATATTTCGATAATCACAAAGCACATTTTTGTGAAACAGACCCGATGCTCGATTTTATCCAAACCATGAGTACCGCTCTCATCCATTTCGGAATAGAAAAAACAGGCATCATCACCACCATTTAGCATAACCTTTTTTAGAACAGGTATTTGTTGCTAAAAAAATGGATGAAGTTCTTCAAAGCAAATCCTGGAAGCTTACAAAACCATTTCAAAATACCTGAATATTAGCTCATGCGGTGGTATTGTCATAATAATCGCCACCTAAACAGATATTCAGACTGTATTATACAAGTCCCGAAATGGATGAATCCCAATAAATAAGGTTTAATTCCTGATTGCATAAAGCCGAATGGGTGTTTTTACCTATATAAAACTAAGTGTTTTAACGAAATGGAATTTGTGCGCGTCAAATTAATTTTGGGGAGTAACCTATCAGCAAATGAATGCAGTAATTATCGGCAAGGAAAACGATGTGAGAAATGCCATAGCAGCCATGCTTAATGAGCAGCCCGGGTATAGGGTTTCTTATATTGGGTATGATGAGCCTGTGATGAGTTCGTCTGTTGCTCACCTTGAAATCGCTGACCTTATAATCCTCGACCTCTCTACAGCAAAGGCAAGTACACGGTTTTTAATATCAGAAATCAGTGATGTTTTCCCGAAAGCCAAAATTATCGTAATGCATATTTACAAGGAAATTTCGCTGGTAAAACCCATCATACAGGCAGGTGCATCAGCATATTTGCCGATTGATACTTCAAGAAAAGAATTGCTGGATGCCGTGAGCAAAATTCTTGATGGCGATCATTACATAAGCAGCGAAGTTACATAATACCCTTCCCCATAAAAGGGGCATCTAAGTATTTTTACCTATTATAAAAATACGCTTTTTACGTTAAAAACATTTAAGATGTCAGGCGTACTTTTGTAAAAGTTTAATAAAGTATCCAAAAATGACGCACAATTTCGAACATCTTCCTGAACGCGTAATGTTAATAGACGATGATCCGTTCAGCGTGATGCTTTCGAAAATGAAGTTGAAGAAAATTGTTGTTGAGCAGAACATTTTTGAATTTTACGACACTAACAACGCACTGGGATATCTCGATCAACACTTTGGAAAAGAATCTGCGATGATTCCTGATTTAATTCTCCTTGAGGTGATGATGAATGATGCAAATGGGTGGGATTTTATTCCCCGTTTCAGTGATTTGATGACAAAGTATAAAAAAACTGAAATCCAACTTATTATTCTTACATCATCGCAGTTTTTTTCCGACTATCGCAAAGCATTAAAATTCGAGGCGGTAAAAGGGTTTATCATGAAACCGATCCGCACCGGTCCACTGCTTGAGACTTATGCCAGCGTGTGTCAGGGTCAAAATTGCA
>CAYNDN010000070.1:2650-5133 GCA_964395075.1 uncultured Lentimicrobiaceae bacterium
AATAAAAGATTAGGTTTTCATAATGACTGGGTTTTTAGGTTAACAAACGCCGGGTTGTGTCTGTGATAAAGATGTGTGTTCAAATTTAGCTTGACTTGTAACTATGAATGACTTGTAATTCTCCTTGCAGATGCATGCGAAAGCAGTTCTTACGGAAATTAATTTTTCGAGGGGGCATTTAAAGAATACTCGGTGTTTTTAGGCTGTCGTTAATTCGGCAGCCTTTTTTTATGCGTATTATTTTGTTTGCTCTGTTGAAGAAAATATCTGAAACGGTTGCATAACATTAGAATTTCTATTTTTGAGCATGATAGAAAATAATTAGGATTTCATTTTTACATTTGCGCGTTTAAAAACTAAATCAAAACATAAGGATATGATAAACATTTCAAAACTTACCACGCTAATCATCGCGCTGATGATCGTTTTTCCCGGTTTTACCCAGGACAAAGAAGAAAAGAAACACGGCTATGAATTTACTGATGTTATCAGGTTGGATAACACACCGGTTAAAAACCAGTACCGATCTGGTACCTGCTGGAGTTATTCAGGGTTATCCTTTCTCGAATCCGAATTGCTCAAAAATGGCAAAGGAGAATATGACCTATCTGAGGCGTTCATAATTAGGAATACCTACGCAGGCAAGGCCGATCAATATTTACGCTGGCACGGCAAAGTGAATTTTGCAGGCGGTGGTGCCTTCCACGATGTAACACACATTATCCAGGATTATGGTATTGTTCCTGAAGCGGTGTATTCAGGACTTGTGATTGGCGAAGAGTACTTTGTGCATGGTGAAATGGATGAGGTATTCTCAAAATATATGGAAGGCGTGGTGGAAAACAAAAACCGCAAACTTTCACCCGTTTGGGACGAGGGTTTCCAAGGACTTCTGGATGCCTATCTTGGCGATTATCCCAAGACTTTTACCTGGGAAGAGAAAGAATACACCCCGCAATCATTCGCTGTAGAACTTGGTTTGGATATGGACGATTATGTGGAGGTAGGTTCATTTACACACCATCCTTTTTATGAAAAATTCATACTGGAAGTGCCGGATAACTGGTTGATGGGAGAGATTTACAATGTGCCCCTGGATGAGATGATAGAGATCATTGATAATTCGCTTGAAAAAGGCCACACCGTGGCATGGGGTGCCGATGTAAGCGAAAAAGGCTTTTCATGGAAAAACGGGATCGCTGTTGTGCCCGACGAAGAAAAAACCGATTTGAGCGGAACAGAAAAAGAAAAGTGGGAATCGCTTACCAGCAAAGAAAAACGCGAAATGCTATACAGTTTCGATGAACCCGTGAAAGAAAAAGAAATCACACAGGAACTTCGCCAGGAAGGGTTTGACAATTACACAACCACCGACGACCACGGGATGGAAATCGTGGGCATGGCCAAAGATCAAACCGGAGCAAAATTTTATATCATCAAAAATTCATGGGGAACCGAAGACCATATTTACGATGGATATTTTTATGCCTCCGAGGCCTTTGTTCGCTATAAAACCATCGACATTATGGTGAACAAAAATGTGATCCCCAAAAAGATCAGCAAAATGCTTAGCCTGTAATCATTCTAAACTTTAACCGTAATAATTATCCGGAACCCTCGTTTATCACGAGGGTTTCTTGTTATGTGTTCATAAATCCTGTATAAATTATTAAACACAAGATATTTCAACTGTGATAATGCAATAATTTTGCATGAGGAAGCATCAATAAATCAAATAATTAATTTTACTTACGATGGAAAAAGTTATTCAACCCAACCTCACCTTCAGGCTGATTGTGATTCTGCTTGCAATGGCTATGGCCGGAGGATTTGCGGGATGTAAAAGCAATAAAAAGGTTGCTGCCGAAAGAGCAGCCGCCAAAAGAGCCGAAATCATAGAGCAGTCAAAAAAAGATTTATTAATGATCATCAACGATCAGGGCGATATGCTGCTGGAAGAAAAAGAAGATAAAGTATCAGAAATCAAGGGCATAAACCTGCAAGACCCTGAAGTTGACGCACTGATCCAGCGAGCCGAAGATGCCATTAAAACCGAAAAAGCTGAAGTAAAAAGATTAGAAGAGGAACAACGCAGGAAAGAACTGGAAGCGCAACAAGCCGAAGAACAAAAATTCAGTAAAATCGAAAGCTTGTTTGATGGCATTGCCAATACCAAAAGCATGCAAATGGCCAACACCCGGATTAATGAAGCCCTCAGGTTTTTCGCCTCACCTGATGTGCCGGTACTACAGATTGTTTTCATTGATGGAAGCACAAAAGATTACGACCGCCCCACCACCATTAAAAAATATCTGGAATACATAAAAGACCAGGGCAAAAATGTGAATACCATACATAATGTGCAATTTGATGCTAATGGTAAAATTACTGAACTTGAACTGATTAAAAAGTAAAGAATCATGAAGACAATAAAAAATATCTTAACGATTTTTGTGGCCCTGTTTTTCTTACAGGCCGGCTAC
>CAYNDN010000070.1:5143-13671 GCA_964395075.1 uncultured Lentimicrobiaceae bacterium
AGGACAACATCAGCCCTGAGCGAAAAATGGCCATCGACAGCCTGGCACTCGAAAAAGTTAGAGACCTGAGTAAATACATCAGCATTATTGGCGACAAACAAACCCCATGGTCAGAAGCAAACCGCGTGATTGAGCGAGCGCTGGAATTGTTTACCGAGGATGCCCAAATGGGTGTTTCATCTCTCAATCAGAAAGAGGTGAAATATTATGATATCCGCACTTACTTAGAAAGGCTCATGGCCCTGAATTACGACAAGGTTACCATCGAGTGGTTCAATATCGAGTATATCTCAGACCTCCAGCGTCAGCCCGACGGAAGGTATGTGGGGGTTATAACAATCTATCAACGCTTCGAAGGCCGGTCGGGTGAAAAGCTCAAATATGTTGACACCACCAAAAAAGATATCACCGTTTACGTTGAACGTAAACAAACTCAAATCGGCGGACGTATCATCGGTTTCTGGGATGTATTACTCGGGGATGTCAGGGTAGTGGAAACCATGCCATAAAGGGTTTTTAAAATACTTATTGTCCGTCGTAATCCGGTTACGACGGACAATCCTACCAATTAAAATTATACAAAGAAAACACTACAGCCATCAATTCACCACATCTGAAAGCACAAACACTACTCAGTAATTGTTCATCAAAAACCACCTGGTAATGAATGTAAAAAGTTGGCTATTTGTGTTGTTCCTGTTGTGGTCGCTTACGGGCTTTTCGCAATTGGGCGATTTCTCATACATCAACGATGAAGAAAGCCTGGAATCGTTTTACGCTGAAACGAAACAGGTAAATCAGTTTATCAGGCGTTTCAATGCCGAAGAAAACCTGCGCGGTGTTAAGCTGTCAACACGCGACACGCTGTACCACAATAACAGCCTGCGGGAGCAATTTATCAATCTGCTTTTTGACCGGGAAAACAGCGATATTTCGCCATTGCTCAAAGATGCATTTATCCATGATGTAACGCTGCCACATGCCCCCAAGTTTATTGATTTTCATGGCGGGGACTGGTTTGGTGAAGTAATCGTAAAGTTTCGCAAAGGAAGCAATGATGTTTACATCACGCTGCTCATGAAATTAGAGAAAGAAAATCTCGGATCAAAATGGGTAATCGATGATGTGCGATACAATCCCTATGAAGGACTTTATGCTGCCGATGAAAGAACGGGTTCCCGGTTCCTGCATCCACTAAGTCATGAACTCGATTTTATGAATCTCGACAAGGTATTCAGAACCACAGACCATATCGGCGATTACTTTCGTAAGGGTTTTGATGCCAGTAAGTTGTCAGTATTTCTGTATGAAATCAGAAATGGAACCCTGAAATTTGAATATGTTAGCAAAGTCAAGTTTCATTTTTTTCAGATCAAGGGCTGGTATTTTGAAATAAACGAATTCAACAGGCCCGGCCTTAACCGGGGCTGGCTCATCAGCAATCTGATTAAACTTGAGGATGGACAAAAAGATCGACTTATAAATTATCTCTACAACCTGGATTAACCTGACATGAACAGAAAAATAATTGGAAATCTGTTTATTTTTTTTCTTGCTCTCATAATCTCCGGTGGATCAGTTTCAGCTCAAAAAGCACTTTCTGCTGAGGAAATAGAGCAGTACAGCAGCGACACCGAAAAGCTGATTTCGTTTCTTGAATTCACCTTCAACACCATTGGCAGTGCCGATGTTCCCGTGAAGGAAAAGGATATTATCATCAACCAAAGCTTTTCAAAATTTTTCGTGGATGAAAAAGTACAGGTGGAAGATGACCTTGACGAAAACCGTGAAGTACCTGTCAACAAAGATATACAGGCTTATCTCAAGGATATTGATTTCTTTTTCGATAGCGTACAGTTTACCTTCAGCATCGAAACCATCGAACACCAGATCAACGACAACAATCAATTGTTTTTTAAGGTAACACTTAACCGCAACCTCCAGGGAGTTTCTGTACTTGGCGATACAATTAACAATAACCGGATCAGGTACATCGAGATAAACCTTGATGATGTTGAAAAAGACCTTAAAATCGCTAGCATTTATACCACAAAACTCAACGAAAAGGAGGAGATGAGAAAATGGTGGAGTGAAATGCCACAGGCCTGGAAAGATGTGCTGGGTAGCAATATACTATTGTTAGATACCATCCGCATGAATGATATTTCGTGGTATAACGATTCTTTGGCCCGATTGAATTTCCTGGTAAAACGGAAGATAAGCCGCGACACCCTGACCCTTGAATTGCAGGATAGTTTGTATGTTTCGCTTACCGACAGCAGCCTGTTGAAATTGCGTTTGCTCGATCGCCAATTGCAAAAAATAACCAGCCTTGATACCGTAAATATTTCCGGAAATTCAGCAATTTTTTCGTTGGAGCCGTTGTCTAAACTTGATAACCTGAAAAGAATCGATTGCAGTTTTTCTATGGTTGATGAATTGATGCCGCTGCGAAATCTTAATAAACTGGAATACCTTAATTGTGTGCATACCAATGTAAATTCGCTTGATGCATTAAAATATTCAACAAACTTAGATGAACTCAACATAAGCCACACCCTGGTTACCGACATTTCAACAGCGGTGAATTTCACGGCATTGGAAAAGTTTCAATTAAACCATACGGGCATCGAATTGCTTGATCCGCTTCATGATATTTCTTCCCTCAAAGATTTGGAAATGGCGGCAACGAAGGTGAGAAACCTGGATGCAATCCAAAATTTAACAGGACTTGAAAGGCTCGATTGTTCTGAAACCGGAATTGAAGACCTGACCCCTCTGGCCGGAAAGAAAAATATTTTTTACCTGAAGATAGAAAATACACCGGTTGAAGACCTGGCTCCGCTGAAAGACCTTTTTGGATTACATTTTTTATTTGCTGACCGGACAAAAATATCCGATCTGTCTCCCCTTAACGGACTTCCGGAACTGAGTAAGATACACTGTGATAAAACCGGAATAACCCGGGGTGAAGCCATATCTTTTATGACCCAGAACCCGAATGTGCAGGTTATTTACGAATCTGCCGACCTCATCAACTGGTGGAAGGAACTAACCCCGGCATGGCACGATGTTTTCACCAAAATTGTAAACCTTAAAAGTGATCCCTCCAAAGAAGACCTGCATCAGATCATCAAAATAAAATCATTGAACATAGCCGGCAATACCAGGATAAACAGCCTTGAACCTTTGTCAAATCTTTCGCAATTAAAGGAACTACAATGCCAGGGTACATCTATTAATAACCTGGACGGCCTAAGCTCGCTGGCCGATTTGAGAATATTGAATTTTGCCGATACCAGGGTGGAAAACATTGGCCTTGTTGAAAATCTTGGCAAGCTCGAAAAAATTTCATTCGACAGAACGATGGTAAATAGCATCGGGACACTCATGGGAAACATGGATTTGCAGTATGTTTATTGTGATCAAACCCGGATTCCGGAGGGGGAGATTATCGAATTTATGGTGGCTCATCCTGAATGCCTGGTGGTATATCAAACTGCCGAACTTGAATTTTGGTGGGAAAAGCTTCCGGATGTGTGGAAACTCCTCGCAGAACAATTCCTGAAAACCAATGATGGGCTCACTAAGGAACAGTTGCAGGAATTGGCAAACCTCAAAAGAATTGACCTTTCTGATTTTCCGGAAATGGGTCGGCGTTCAATCGAAATCCATAGTCTGGATTATATCGATAAACTGCTGTTTTTGGAGGAATTGAAATTCTCGAACACCAGCATCACAAGCCTGGAACCGCTGCGGGGAAATACGACCTTAAAGGTACTTGTTTGTAACAACAATCCCATCGAAACACTGGAACCTCTGTCGGAGGTGAGAAACCTTGAAGTAATCGATGTTCAGAACACACCCATCAAAAGTCTCGAGTTTCTGGCAGGTTTGCACGAGCTGAAAAAACTCAACTGTTCAGGAACACAAATCAAAAAACTGAAAGGTCTTGAAAACATGAACAGCCTGGAGCAGCTCGATTGCTATAACACATCCATTAAAAAACTGGACGAACTGGAATATATCCCAACGCTAAAACTTCTTAGATGTTACAACACAAGGATTTCAGACCGTAGAATAGAGAAATTTAAAAAGGCCCGCCCTGAGGTGGAGGTTGTGTATTATTAATATTTTTGGAAATACTACCATTTTTTATATCTTGTGGTCGCAAGTATAAAATTCGCAGGCTATGGAAAACACAAACACACAAGACAACTTTTCTCATTTCGGAAATCGTTATGATGAATACCGCAACCAGCCTTTGTCGGTTGGCGACTGGGTAATCACAATCCTGATCACGGCCATCCCCATTGTGGGATTGATTATGCTGTTTGTCTGGGCTTTTTCATCTGATTCCAACATAAACAAAGCCAACTGGGCCAAGGCAACCCTGATTTGGTATGCCATCGGAATCGTAATTGGTGGTATTATTTTCAGTATGATTGGCGCAGCCTTTTTTGTTGAAAACTGGATGTGATTTAATATTAACTACAAATTATCTTCTGCAAACCACTCCGTGTAAGAGGTCACGGTTTCCCAGAGTTTCAGGTGGTGGAGCTTTACATTTTCCGGTAATGCTACATTAATTCGCTTGGCAAAATCAATTATCATATTTTCGCTGGTGGGCTGATAATCCACCAAAACAATCCGCTCATAATGTTTTTTTAATGTGCTGAGCAATTCATCAGGTGTGTCTTTTCGCAGGATCATTGAGTGGTCAAGCTCATCTACGATCAACCCTTTAATGATTTTCTTCAGATCCTTAAAGTCGATCACCATGCCAAATTTGGGAGATGCAGGATCGCTGATGGGTTCGCCGATAAGTGTTACCAGCAATTCATAAGAGTGGCCGTGGATGTTGCTGCAGAGCCCGTCGTGGCCTGGGAGCGCATGGGCCATATCGAATTTATATGCTTTGGTGATTCTGATTTTTGCCATCGGGGAGGAGTTATTTGTTAATCGTTATTTGTTAATCGTTATTTGTTATCCGGGTATTGGTTTACAAATTGATTCAGGCTTCAGCCCAAGATACTTTGTTGAAATCAAAAATTAGAATTTTGGGCTTTGGCGCTATCAGATTTGTGTGGCAGATTGTTGTAGCTTCCGCATCAATAACCACCAATATTTTATTCCTTCACAAGTTTTTTGCAAACCACATAATCGGTTTTCATATCCCTGATTTGAAGAAAATACAATCCGTTCTCAAGATCGGTCATATCGATTTCCAATGGTTTTCCACCGGTTTCTTTTTCAGCCACGATCAGACGTCCGTTCACATCTGTAATAGAAAATTCAAATTCTCTTTCTGAAATATGGGCTGAGGCTTTGATGATGAGTCTATCTGCAACCGGATTCGGGTAAACACTAAAATCAAACGCATCCATCGGAATTTCTTCATCCAGGGTTGTATTGAACCAAATCTGATTAACAAAAAATGGGTTGTCGATGAAGGGGTTCCGGTTTTCCTGGATATCGTAAATCTCATTATTCCGGTCGATTTCTTTTTGGCTAACCAGGTCCTGCTGATGCCATTCGAAAAGCATGTTGAGTGCCCACTCTTTGGGCTGTGCACCATCCACCATCGGGCTTCCGGGCCAACCGCCATCTTCGCCGAGGTACCTCGTGGCCATGTAAAAATAGGTTCGGGCCAGGTCGCCTTTGTATTCATCTATGGGTTCGAACACAGTGCCTAAATAACCGGGATAAACACAATTTCCCACTTTTGAGCCATTCATCGAAGTCCAGCCGGGGTTGCTCACCTCACCATAAGGATAGTTGCCACGTTTGCCATTTACATAACCATCAGTTGGGTAAACCTGATACAGGTCGGTGTTCATGGGAGGTACAGTTCCGCCAAACCAGCTTCGCGGGAAAGAGTGCTCACGGTTGTAGCAATCGCCTTCACCACCATAATTTCCGCATTGATCCGAAAAAAATGTAAACTGGTAAGGTGGGGTTCCTCCGGGCACATCTGAATATATATCCCAGACTTTTCCATTCGATTTTTTGTCGGTATCTTCAAAGGCATCCCAAAGCGCACCATAGCTGATGTCGTAATGATCATCGATGATATTGTGCAGTGCATTCTGCAATGCTGTTCCGGTAAGCCCTTCAGCGTTATTATAATAACCGGGCGGAATTTGTGCATACGACATGGAAACCATCGAGACAAAGAAAATTAGCACTAATTTTTTCATCTTCATTACTAAATTAAATTTAAACTGTTGATAAAATAATAAACGGCACTGGCAACCACAACAAGGCCTCCTGTAAGCATAATTCTTGAGGCCAGCAGAAACTTTGTGCTTTTACTGCCGAAAAGCAGGCCAAACAAGCCAGAACAAAAGAATGCCAAAACGGTGGTGAGTAAAAAAGCAGAGATTCCAACTCCGAAACCGGGAAGTGCCAGTCCGAGCAAAAACAGGTTGATGCCCAACGCAAACGAAAAGGAGATCAAAACTTTTTGGTTGGAGAGTTCCCAGGTCATCTCACGAAATTTGGGTTTGAATGATTTGATGATGAGTTTCAAACCCACAATAAAAATGATACCGATGGAGAGCCCGGTTGCAAAGTCAGTAAGAATAGCTGTGAGTATCTCACCGGTGAAGTACCCCAGGGCAGCCATCACCATGTTAGCCAGCGGAACAAACAGTAAAACCCGGGCTTTCGTAAGCAAGTTCGTTTGTTTATCCTTCAGGAAGCCGTTCAGGGATATCACACTGAAAGCCTCTGTAGAGATGGCCAGTATTATGATTATGAGGTTGAAGTGTGTCAAAAAAAAACCGAGCGTCTTAAAAATGGTGCGCAAAGGTACTAAAAACTGCAATTGGTTGGATTTGCACCGTTTGCGATACCTTACAAAACCGGATGTTTAGAACATATTTTTAATCATCAAAAGAAGAATTATGAGTGTTAGTTGAGTTGGGAAAGTAGTTGATGAAGCGCTTCTCTCTGAGCGTTGTTAACGGGGAAAATCAATTTTGCTGTGCCCCCACCCTGTTTATTGTTTTCAATTTTAATTTCTGCATGATGGATTTCCATAATGAACTTTGCAATTGCAATACGTAACCCCGGCCATTCTGTTCGACCAGCTATGCCGGGTATTTTGAGGAACCCTGAAATTTTATTCAAATCAGTAAAGCTAAATCCATTACCCGAGTCATCAATGCTCAATTCTACTTTATCAACAGTTTCGCTTATCGAAATGTTAATGTGACCTTCTATGGGTGTATTCCTGATGGCATTGAACATAAAAATGCGCACCACCTCCTTAATCAGGTCCGGATCGATCACTACCTCTGTTAATTCACTTTCGGCAGGGCCGGTAATACTAATCCTTTTATCGTTGATCAACTGGGAGTGATTGCCGATAACATACTCCAACATACTGCTGATTTTATATGGCCGCATTTTGGAAATCTCATCTTCAGGATCAATTTCATTAATAGCCAGTGCAAGGTCGAGCAACTCCTTACTTTTACATGATGCGTCATGCATCGCTTCTACCAGGCTCATCCGCTCTCCGTCGGTTTCATCCTGAATTAAAATATCTGTAAATCCATTTATTGCACTAATCGGAGATCTGAGTTCGTGAAGAATTACCTGCATGAACTTTCCTTTTATTTCTTCCACATTAAATCGATTTTCTGAACTTTTGGTATCCATGGTAGTAATTTGTTTGGTTGCTAATTCGTGTTTCAGCTCTTCAATCTCATTCGACAGCCTGGTCATCTTCGTCAGGTTATTGGTTTTTCGGGCATAGGCCTCGCGTTTGCGTTCGTTTAACAGAAGCTTGATATTGATGATATCTTTGAGTTCACTCAAATTTCCAGGTTGCTCAATATACTCATCTACACCCGCTTCATAAGCCTTTATCAGTAAGTGTTTGTTAAAACTGTTTGCGATATAGATTACCGGTATAAAGTTTAGTCCCTTGTGAGATTTTATTATCCTGCATATCTTGATGGCATCGTGCTCATTGTCTTTATCCTGAAGCACCACCAGATCAAAACTGTTTTCTATCAATGCTGATAAAGCTTCAGGCACACTGTTTAGCTGCGACACCTCGTAATTATCCGACTGGAAAAAGCTTTGGGAAACCTGCTGAGCAAGTTTATTTCCGAACATCAGTATTTTACGTTTTTCCTTATTCATTATGCTATGCCCTTTTGAAAAGTCTGTATTATCAATTTGTTTTCTACAAATGTAATTGACAAACCAGGTTAATTTCAAGGGACAATTAGCAACCGTAAGTACCCGATGTGTAAGTGTAGGAAAAATGAGGTAAAATGTAACGTTTATTTTTTCATGTTACTTTTAACACTGGCAGGAAAACAAATTCAGGAGCAGATTACCGAAATCAGCTATTGGCCAAGGTTTAAACGCGATTGCAGGCTTTGCTTGTATTGCCGCCCCAAAGGCAAATCGCAGCCAGCAATAAACACCCGGTTTCCTTCGATGTAATCAATTTTGGAGAGTTGAATCAAAAAAGACCGGTGTATCCTGAAAAACTGATCTGCGGGCAA
>CAYNDN010000071.1:0-13432 GCA_964395075.1 uncultured Lentimicrobiaceae bacterium
ATTGATTTTTACTCCGGTGATCAGCTCATGATTAGCTACTCAGGCAGTAAAACAATTTTGTGGACAGCAGGTTTTGATGAGACCGAAAATGTGGAAGTGCAGCTTTTTGAAATTTCGGGAACTTCAGAAAGCGTTTACGATAATCCTGAAAACCCTGATATCAGCGAAGCAGAAATTTCAATGGAAATAAACGGTGTAATGGATGTTTCTTTCGATTGCCATAAAATAGTTAAATATGGCCAATTATTGATTTTTGAAACAATTCCAGGGTTCAGTGAAAACCTTACCGGTGACTTTATCGACACGGACATTGACGGTTGCAGCGATAAAGTAATGATAAAAAATGAACAAAATTTCGGATATCCTCATTATTTTTAGGGTCGGAAACGATTTTCGGTCTTAAAAGCTAAAGGATATGAAAAGAAATTTTACCAACAAACACGGCCTGCTCAGGGCAACATCATCTATTCTTTTTCTGGTTTTATTGATATTTATTTTTTCGGTTTCCTGCAAAAAGCTGGAAGATGACTTCGATTTTGATAAACTGGTAACACCCACCTGGAACCCTGAATTTGCATTCCCCCTGGTCAATTCCACGCTTTATATTGAAGATTTTCTCGAGGACTCGAGCAACCTCAGTATCGTAACCAATCCTGATCAGAGCCTGAGTTTTATTTATTCTGACGACAGCATTATTTCGGCCACAGCAGGTACGTTTATCAATTTCCCTGACCAGGGGTTTCAATACCCACTGAGCATTAACCTGCCGCCGCTCCCGCCAGGATTTTTCGATACCATTAATTTTATTGAAACCTATACTTTCAATACCGAAAAGGAATCCCAGCGTGTTGATTCCATATTTTTGTCTGAAGGTTTCCTGAGCATAGATGGTCGGACAAATCTAAACCGGGATAAAGCACAATTGAGGTTTACCGTGTTCGACATCATAAACATTGCATCGGGCGAACCCATCGAAATATTTGCCAATCTGGATAACCCGGGCGGACAAAACAACTGGGTTTATTTTGATACGGTTTACGACTTGAGCCAGTATAAAATGACCCTCAACGATGCACAGGATTCGCTACTTAATACTCTAACCTATTTTATCGATGTGGTGATTGAAGGTGATGAAAATCCTGACCTGTCCCCTTATACTTTTGAGTTAAACGGTACACTCACCGATTTGGAGTTCGACAAGGCATTTGGTTATTTCTCAAATTATGAACTCAACTTTTCAGACTCGCTTAGCATTGGCATTTTTGAAAATGTGATAAACGGAGGCATTAACATCGGGCAGGGCTCGGTAAACCTTAGTTTCGACCTGCGTAATTCCTTTGGCCTTCCGGTTACATTTATTGCTAATGATTTATATGCTTATTCGGATGTTAACCCACCCTACCGGGTTGACATTGAGCTTTTTGGCCCCGGAATTCCCAATGAGTTCGGCATAGCATCACCAGACATTTCGCAATTGGGCCGGTCGGTGGAAACAAGACTGGATTTTACACAGGCCAATTTTGCTGCCGCATTTAACCTTGCACCTTCAAAACTGTATTACGACCTATCGGGAATTACCAATTATGAAGGAGACACCACATCACAAAACTTCATACTGAACGATAACCGGATTGTTTTGGATGTTGATCTTCAATTTGAGCTATTCGGTTCCATAGCCGATTTTACAATTGAAGATACTGTTTTGCTCAATTTTGATCAAAACCCTGATGAATTAGACTATATGCTTTTCAGGCTTAACGCTGACAATGGTTTTCCTATTCGGGCCAGAGCACAGATATATTTTGCCAACAGCAGTTTTCAGGTTATTGATTCTCTGCTAAGTGAAGACAATAAAATTCTGTCTGCAGCACCTGTGGGAGGCCCTCCCGATTACCGGGTAACGGGAACAAATCAGGAAATTACCGATATTCTGATTGAAAAAGAAAGGCTAAACAATATCGTTGCCGCCAGGTACCTGATGTTCAGAACCACACTTTCGACCACCAATCAGGATTTGACCAAAATCTACAACGATTATAACATTGCCCTTAAATTGGGATGTATTGCGGGTTTAACGGTAAATAACGAAAACTAGGAGGACGAAACATGAAAAACGTACAAATCAGCAAAACCGCAATAGCAGCAATCGTTTTTACAGGAATCATTCTCCTTAGTCTGAAACCATTACACGCCCAGTATGACCGGACTCTGAGTTTTATGCCCATAGTTCCGCAGGGCAGAAATGCAAATCCGGGTTTTATTCCTGAGCATAAATTTTATATCGGGATTCCCCTTTTATCATCCGTGAAAACCGGATTTGAGAATTCATTTAATTACGACGATATTATTCTGAGATCAGGTGACTCGCTCATCCTGGACCGCGATCATATTTTGGGCAATATTGATGAAGAAACCAGCCTGAACCTTAATTTTATGGAAGAGTACATAGCTTTCGGGTTTAAGGCTAAAAAGAATTACTTCCACTTTAGAGCGGCCGATATTGTACAATCTAATATTGTTGTTAATAAAGGTATCCTCACATTTTTGTTGTATGGCAACGGTAGTGAGGAATTCCTCGGGAAAACGGTTGATATCGGCGGAAACGCCATAAATGCAATTTACTATCGCGAATATGCATTTGGCTACAGCAGAAAGATTAATGATAAGTTATCAGTTGGGACAACACTTAAGTACCTGCAGGGTATCGCCAACATTACCACTGCGAATGATAAGATTACGCTGCACACCGATGAGGAAGATTTCACCCTGACTATGGATTCAAATATCGAAATCAACGTTTCATCGCCAGGAATTGGAGATTCGGATATACAGGTTGAAGACTTTTTGCCCAACCCAAAAAACGGAGGTTTTGCCTTTGATTTAGGGGCCGAGTATAAAATTAACGATGATTTTGAGGCTTATGCAAGTCTCCTGAATGTCGGCTCAATAAACTGGAAAGAGAATGTGAAAAACTTTGTATCTGAAAACCCCGATGAGCCTTTTATATACGAAGGTTTTGATATCAATGAATATTTCGAAAATAATGAATTTGATAACGACCGGCTGGAGAATATCCTCGATTCTATTGGAGATGAAATAGGGATAGTTGAAACTGCAAATGCCTACAAAAGCAAGCTTCCTCCCATCCTTAATCTGGGGGGGCGGTATAATCTTACGGATAAGGATATGTTCAGTGCGTTATTCCGCAATCGTTTTCAGGATAGTAAAGACTGGACCACTTTTTCGCTGGCATATACACGAAAATTTGGCCCCGGATTAAACCTGATGCTGTCAAACACCATGTTTACCGACAGCTATTTAAATCCTGGAATTGGTTTTGCTGCCAACCTTGGACCGGTTCAGCTATACCTGGTAAACGAGAATTTTACAGCACCTTTTATGTTGAATAACAGCAATGTTTTCGTGGTGCGGTTCGGGATCAACCTGATTTTCAACCAGAAATTCAAAGACCTGAAAGAGGGCGATGTTGAAATCATTGATGATTCAACAGGAAAGGAATAGGCAAAAAAAACAGGGAACTACGCACATAATTGGTGAAATCAGCCCCGGTTTCCCGCTGGGCTATGCGTTTCCCTGGTTTTCTTAAAAAACTCTACCAGTCGTTTTATTCCTCCTCATCAAAAGAGAAATCACCCCAGCTAACGGCTGTCAGGATATCGCCTTCGAAAAAGAAATCAACCATGGCTTCATCAAAAGAAACCCTGTTCTCATCCGGATATTCACTGTCATCTTCATGAACCTCCGTGTCCATATCTTCAAATCCATTCTTTTTCATCAGGGCAATAATCTCTTCCCTTTTCAGTGCAAACACTTTTTTGCCATACATGGTTGCGTCAGGATTATCCGTTTCGATATTCACAAGGATTTTCTCTTTGCCTTCTCCTTCAAAAAACAATGAAATGTCCTGCTCATCATAATGATAAATAAGCGTTTCGGCCAGTTCATCATCGTCAAGCAACTCTTCGTCGTCAGGCTTTCCTGCAAATTTGATTGCCTGTGCTGTAGTCATTCCAAATTTAAGTGCTCCTAAACCATCCTGAGGTTTGATGTCTAAAGTTAGTGCTTTCATGATTTATAGTTATTTAATTTAATGGTGAGTCCGGTTCTTTTGCAAATACATTATAAACAATACTGTCGAGTTGCTTTGGAAACAATTTGTTAAGAAATACAGTGAGTCGCCCCTGGGTTGTTAGGGTGAGTCTGTTTTTTCGTTTTTTTACTGCATTGGCAATTTTGAATGCCACTTTTTCGGGCGACATCATTTTCTTTTCATCCCTGGGCGACTCGCCCTGCAAAGAGCCATCTGCAGCTCGGGCCGTATTCCGTATATTAGATGATGTAAAACCCGGGCAGGCAATCAACACATGCAATCCCGTTTTCAGATTTTCGGTACGAATTACCTCAAGCATGCCATGTATGGCAAATTTGGAAGAAGAATAAGCTGTTCTGCCCGGAAGCCCTTTATAACCTGCAATTGATGACACACCAACCAGCGAACCTTTAGATTGCAGCAGGTATGGCATGGCAAATTTGGAGCAATAAACCGTTCCCCAGAAATTCACATCCATCACCTCCCGGATCACTTTCATTTCCACGTCTTTAAACAAGGCACGCATGGATATACCAGCATTATTGATCAAAACATCAATACGGCCACACTGTTCCACAGCAACATCAATAAAGCTTTTGCATGAATCCTCGTTGCTTACATCAAGTTGTACGGGAATCACCCTATGGCCTGATGGTTCCAGGTCTTTCCGGATCTGATCAAGTTTTTCAAAAGATCTGGCTCCGGCTACAACACAAGCACCCCTTAGGGCAAACTCATAAACCAGTGCCCGACCTATGCCGGAGGATGCTCCGGTTACGATAACTACCTTTTCTTTAAAATCCATTTTTTGAGAAAAACTTCACAATACTAAATTAAATTTCGCATATCGCATTTTTTTTATTCAGCTTTTTCCTGAACGATTCCTTACAACATGAAGCAGATACTCATTCAGAACGTTATATATGTTGCCGGATATGACTATATAAGTATTTAGACGCCCCGATTACTCAAGTAATTTATCAGCACGTTTTTGGGCATCGGCTTTCACCTTTTCGGCTTGCTTTCGTGCTCCCGCCATAATGTCTTCTGATTTCCTGTTAGCCTCATTCACAATATCTTCAGCCTGTTTATCAGCTTCTTTAAGCAGTTTATCTGTGGTGGCTTTGGCAGCAAGTTCGGCAATCGGGCCTTTCTTTTTGGCTTCCGCCATCAGTTCATCAGCCTGCTTTCCGGCTTCTTCCTTTACTGTGGCAGCAGATTCCAGTGCAGTTTTATTGATGATGTCAACCTGTTTTTGGGCATCATTAATAATCCTGGTGGCCTGTTCTTCAGCATCAGCAATTATTTTATTGGCTTCAGCGCGTGCATCAGTTTTTTTCTTTTCCAGCTCTTTTTCTGCTTCTTTGGCCAGTTTTTGCTTTTGCTTTTCAAGTTCTTCCTGTGCTTTCTTTTTCAGGTCGTTCACCATGTTCTTGCCCGAACCTTCACCTGGCAGCACCTTAATCTTCGGGTCAGTTGCAGTTCCTGTAATTGTAGCTTTCAGGTTTACCTGATCACCTATACTGAAATTGGTTCCTGATTTATTGGCTTCCGAAACGAGATTATCTAACAGCGCATTGGCCTGCCCGCCAAATTTTTTACGGGGAATAGTCATCAGCATATCGTAGTTTATGGATTGATCGAATGAGGTCCAGCCGCCCAGGTTTGCTTTCATATCCTGGAATTTCATATCAAACGGTTTCACATGTAACTTACCGTCGATAAACTCAAAGGACAGCCTGATGGGTGAAACCAGCAGCCGTTTTAGATCCGGCATCTTCAGAGCATCGGCGAGCTTGTTAATGGAATTCACATTTTCGATGATAATCTCCGAAGTATTCAGTTTTCCACCTCCGTTCATCGAGCTGTAAACGGGCATCAAATCCCCACCCAGCAGTGTGTTCAGGTTAAAGTTGGTTGAAAATGTTCCATCGGTTTTTTGGGCGATGGGTGCAAATTTTTCCAAAGCACCAAACGTGTTGTAAGCTTCTTTAATGTTGATTCCTTTTAAGTTAATATCCATTTCAGCCAATGGCTTTGCCGGATCTTTTGTGGAATATTTTCCGTTCACTTCAACAGTTCCATCCAGCACAATCATATTTAGATTTTGCAAATTTACAGCCTGATCCCTAACCACTAGCTTTCCCGCCATATCTTTCAAAACCATGTTATCGTATATCACTTCCTTGTAATCTGCTGATAGCGTAAAATCAATATTTGCCGGTATATCGATGATACCGTAGGCTAAGTCATCAGCATCATTTTCCTGAAACGAAGTAGTATCTGCTTCACCGGTTTCTTCAGGTATCAAATCTGACAAATTCAAATAAGATGATGTCGTCTCCAGGTTACCTTTGAGTGTGCCATCAGCCAGGATATATGGCATAAACTGCTCAATCCTGCCTTTGGCATTAAAAGTATTTTTACCAAGGGTCATGCTAAAATTTACCAGATCGAGGTATTCGGGTGAGAAGTTGAGTTGTGCTTTTTGAATATTCATCCGCTGTGGCAGCATGGCGGTGGCATAATTCATTTCTTCAAGCAACACTGAACCCATGAAGGTAAACTCATCATATTTTTCCTGCTCCAATGCCGACATTTTTCCCTCAAAAGATACATTCGATGTAATCCGCCCTGAAAGTGCATCGCCATCTTCCAGCGGGTAAAATTCCTTTACTTTTGACAAATCCATTTTGCCGTTCACCACTCCTTTTAAATCCACATCGGTCATAGGGTTTTTAATGGACAATGAAGCGGAAACGCGGCTGCCGGCCATGGTCATCTCAAATTTTGATACATCAATGATCATATTGTCGAAGTCACCACCCGGATAATCAATTTTGGTGCTGATATTCACATTTTCAACCGACTGTGGAAGATCGGGGTACTGGAAAAAGCCATCCTGCACAAGCAGGTTAAAAGCAAATGCCGGATAGGATTCGTCATTGTAAATTCCTTTCACATTTCCTGTGATGGCTAACTTTCCTGAAGTTTTTAATCCTTCCAGATCAGTGGCATACATAGCCGGGATCATGGAAAGGAAATTGCTGAAATCCGATTTTTTGGACGAATAGGTGAGCATGAGATTGATATCGCCATTCTCCTGCATCCCCACAGAGCCATCGAAGCCAATAAACAGGTTGTTGAGTCTGAGTTCATTATTCTCGAGTGTATAGATGGAGTTGGCCAGGTCTGCACCGATAACGGCATCCAGTTCAGTATTCGCCTTGTTGATGTATTTTACCCCATCATAAATCACCGTCAATTGGTGGATGGTAGTGTGGGTATTTAGATTGGTAAGATCAAGGGTAAAATCACCACTCAGCTTGTGATCTACACCATCGAGCAGTGTATATGTATCCAGCGACTTATCGTCGTAAACAATCCGGGCATCCGAAATTTCAACACTCCGAAGTTGGATCACAAACGGTGAACTTTCGGATGTTTCTGATTCTGTTGTGGTTTGTGTTTCCTCCTCCGATTCGATGGCAATATCCCAGTTAGCAGCACCATCCTTAGTTACCAGTGCATTAATGGTTGGCTGAATAATGGTGATTTTGGTTAGCTCATAATCCTCACCCTGGAAAACACTATACATATCCAGGGTTAACCGGAATTCGGGAATCCATGCTAACGTGTCACCGGCAAACGGGGCTTTGTTCACCACCGATAAGCCTTCCAACCTAAAATCGAAGTTGGGAAAACTCCTGAAAAGGGAGAGGTCAAAATCCGCAAAATCGACCTTAGCATCCACATTTTTGTTGATCTCTTCTTTCACCTTTTCAACAATCTGGTCTTTAAAAAAATATGGTACGGCAACCATTGCAAGAAGGATCACAATGATTATAACACCCAGTATTTTTAATATCAATTTCATACTAAAAAATATTTTTGTTTTTATTGTCTATTCAAAAGAAGCATAAGTTTCGTTTCGGAGATAATGATCAGCAACCACAAGCGCAGCCATGGCCTCAACCACCGGAACAGCACGTGGCACCACACATGGATCGTGTCGCCCTTTTACAGACAACTCCACTGATTCGCCCATTTTATTTACACTCTGCTGGGTTTTGGAAATCGAGGCCGGTGCTTTAAAGGCAACCCTGAAAACGATATCTTCGCCATTGGAAATACCTCCCTGGATGCCGCCGGAATTGTTAGTTGCGGTTTTGATTTTATCACCATCAGTAATAAATGAATCATTATGCTCAGAACCTTGTTGTTGTGCTCCCCTGAAACCTGACCCGATTTCGAAACCTTTGGTGGCGTTGATGCCCATCATGGCTCCTGCCAATTCAGCACTTAGCTTGCCATAAACCGGTTCGCCCAGTCCAACAGGTGCACCTTTTACACGGCACTCAACAACACCACCAATGGAATCACCTTCAGCAGCCAGACCTTCAAGCATCGGTATAATTTTTTCAGCTGTTGCTGCATCCGGACACCTTACCGGATTGGATTCGATAAGTGCTGGTGAAATATCTGCATTTCCGTCGGGCATCTCAATCTCGCCAACACTTTTGGTGAAAGCCAAAACGCTGATCCCAGCTTTTTTGAGCATCAATTTGGCAAAAGCGCCGGCAGCCACACGAACCAGTGTTTCACGGGCTGATGAGCGTCCCCCACCCCGGTAATCGGCAATACCATATTTTTTGTGGTAGGTAAAATCGGCGTGGGATGGCCGGTAAACGTTGGCAATATTGCTGTAATCTTTCGATCGCTGATCTTTATTACGTACCATAAAAGCAATGGGGGTTCCGGTGGATTTACCTTCAAAAATACCAGATAAAATTTCCAATGTATCACTCTCCTTTCGTGGTGTGGTTATGGAAGATTGACCAGGCTTACGGCGATCCATTTCTGACTGGATAAACTCCATATCAATTTCCAATCCCGGCGGAAAGCCATCAATTACTCCACCCAGTGCTTTGCCATGCGATTCTCCAAAACTCGTTACCCTCAGGATTTCCCCAATACTGTTAGATGCCATTCATTTTCGATTTTGATTTTCAACTTCACTTTCACCAAATAAACGCAAAAATCGAAAGTTAATCATGTTATAAAAGGTTAATTTTGGCAAAATAATTCTTATGAAAACTAAACTGTACCTCAGCCTTGTGCTTGTTGCAATTTTCCATTTCTCATGCTCCAACAAAGATTTTGGCGAATACACTGATGTCATTGAAAAACTGGAAGGCGAATGGGAAGAAACCCCCGGGATTGGATATCGTGAAGTTTGGACAATGGATAAAAACGGCCTGAGTGGAGCAGGATTTATGCATGCCGGTAATACATTTTCACAAACCGAAACCCTTGCTATTGTGATTTGCGACTCCAAGCTGGTTTATCAGGCCACGGTTCCTAACCAGAATGACGGGAAAACCATTCCATTTCATCTCAGCCGGCACACCGATTCCACCCTGATGTTCACAAATCCTGAGCATGATTTTCCCAATGTGATCGCCTACCGTTTCCTCAGCGACACACTGCTGCAAATCAATGTACAAAGCCTGAAGGATAGCAGCGGAAATTTTTCGTTGAGGCTCAAGAAAAATATGGATCATTAATACAGGTTAAAGAAAAAAATCTGGATAGAATTTTTGATGATATTCAAAAAATTGTGGGAAGCAAAAAGTTATCTTTTCTCAAGGATCATTTTGTTTTTTAACATTTATTCACTATTATTGTCCCTATTAATCAAATCCCAAAACCATGGTTGCAATTTTTCCGGCCATCCAAAAGTTTTCTCCAATCATTTCCTTTGCAGGATTCAGGCAGGCAGTGCTTTGGTCGTTCAGGCCATTGTGCCGGCACAGCCTGCAGCTTCCCGGTTTCAGGGCATTAAAGGGAAGGGTAGAGAAGAGAAGAGAAGAGAAGAGAAGGAAGCAAACAGCAGTTTGAAATTTTTGAAGTTGGATTTTGCCAGATATTATTCCCACCTTAATAATCCTGATTTTCAAACTCACGCATAATTTAAAAGCAAATACAATAATTCTTAACCTTTAAAAAAAACAAGATGAAAAAATTTATTTTACTTTTCTTAATACTTAACTTAACAATTAGCATCATTGCACAAATTGAAACCACAAACATTCCCGATACTACTATTTTGGCACCCAAAACGGCTGATTCAACCTACATCTACGCTATTGATTTAAATGGTGATACAACAATTGACTATCGTATCGGAATTAAGTATTATCAATCTTACGAATCAACACATCAAGTATTTGATAACTACAACGTTTTCATTTTCGGGTCCGAAAACAACAGTGTTAGTGTCGGGCCTTTTTTAAATAATGATACAATAAACCAAGATGCATTTTTCAGTAAAATTGATATGGTCTATACAAGGAATGCACACTGGGGTATTATTGGTCCATGGCCACACAAGATTAAAACCGATAACCAGTGGGCATATATCGGAATAAAATTTCTAATTGGTGCAAACACCCACTACGGGTGGATACGGCTTAAAACGGATGGTTATTCGTTTACCATCGATAGTTATGCATACAATCGAACTCAAAACCAACAAATAAAAGCAGGTCAAACCCAATAAATTCCAGGTCATGAAAAAATATTACAAGAATCCAAAACAATTCGATTACAGCATAATTCTAATGATATTGATAGCATGTGCTTGCAAAGCCGTAAGCATTTCCGCACAAAACACATCTTATGTTTACCTTGAAGATAATACATTTAAATTCGAATGCGAACCATATTACCCATTAACCTGTAATTATCCGGTTGCAGTGCTGGAAAGATACACAAATGTGTATCATGTATCTCCTCTACCAGGACATTGCTTGGACAATCCAACAGGGGGAGCTCCTGGAACATCTTGCGGAGATACGGTACCGGAATGGAAAGCCAGAATGGAGCAACATTTCCTGAAAATGGCAGAATTAAACATCAACTCAATTAGGATAGTGGGCCTCGCTGTACAAGTTGATACCAATTTGAATGGATTGTGGTCACCGGGATATTTTAAGTTAATTAACCATCCTTTTTACAGTTATGTTGACAGTGGATTTTTATTTGAAAGTGATACCATGTATAAGATTATGGGTGATTTAATGCAAGAAGTAGTAAATGTGGTTAAAGGTAATGATACACTAAAAGATATGAAATTAGTATTTACCACTGGTGGACACTTTGTTGAAACTAAAAAAGAACAATATTACGCATACCTGGATTATATTTCCAACCGTTTTAAAAATGAACCGATTATCATGGGTTATGATCTGTATAATGAACCCCACTATTTTAGTCATGACACGAGTGAATACCTTACCAAATATGAACGAGCTAACTTTTTTGATAACTGCTACAGAACCATAAAGAAAAATGCACCAATGCATCTTGTTACCATTGGGAGCAAGATGTATGGAGTTTTTAATTGGGACCCACAGATATTGCCTTGTGACTTTATCTCTTTTCATGTTTATTCTCATAAGAACGAGGGTGACTCCTTTAGCTTTTCTGATGCATATCATAGATACAAAGCAAAACTAAAATGGATAGAAAATGCATACAATATACCTGTTGTAATAATGGGAGAAACCGGATTACCAGGAGTTGACAGCATTGCAAATCTTCATCCGACAGTAGGGTCAGAAAACGAACAAAAGCAGTTTGCAAAGCAATCGTTAACTCACATAGCCTGGACGGGTATGCTTGGATATTCCTGGTGGTTTTATAAGGACATTAAATGGGTTGATGATTATAAGCCAGGTGCACGTCAAAACTATTTTGGTTTAATACAAATTGATACAATAGGTATTGAGTTGGAAAAACCAGCTGCTGATATATTTAAAAATTTTACACCTGAATTTCTATTCGATACTTGCACCTATCCTCATGAAGACATCTATTTTCATCCAAATACCTCTGTTTTTATCAACACAGCGTTAACAGGAACCATAAAACTTCCTGATGGCACACCAATTGAAAATTCTTATGTTAGTGGATATATTCACTATCCTTTAGACACCAATAATTGGGTCACGCAAACAAGTTTTGCTGTTACTGATTCATTAGGTCAATTTGAATTAAGAACCAGTTACGATACTTTCCGTGTATTGACTATAAAAGCATCATTACCAGGTATGACTGTAATTGATTCCTCAAAATATGGTTATGGTCATCAATCACCAGCTCACTTCATTATCGACTATTTGGATGCGGACTCTTTACCGGAGCCGATTACTTACGTTGATACACTCATAATAACCAATGCAGATACAGTAACCTGGGATAGCCTAATGGTAGTTCATGAATCATACATTAGAGTAGATAGTGGTGGCCTTTTAAATGTTACAGACACCGCCTGGTTAACCCCCGGCGCAAAAATCGTAGTGATGCCTGGGGGAAGAATGGTTGTGGATGGCGGCATGCTCACCGGCTTTTGCCTGTGGGATGGAATAGAAGTGTGGGGCAATGATGACCTAAGCCAGACTGCTGCCAACCAGGGGAAAATTGAACTCGAAAACGGGGCTACCATAAAAAATGCGGAAGTAGCCGTGAGGCTGGGAAAATCTCCTGAGGCATCTCCGGAAAGTGGTGGAACACCACAGAATGACACCAGAGGCGGTGGCATCATCCTGGCCGACAGTGCCTTTTTTATCAACAACAACATTGCTGTGCTTTTCGAACCTTATAGCAACAATAATTCCAGTCGTTTCCTGCAATGCGATTTTTCGTACGATGAAGAAATAACAGGTGAAAACATCATTTGGTTTGCAAAGCTCAACAATATAAAAGGAGTACGCTTTGCCGGATGCGATTTTACCAACAACACCGGAACCAACGGCCAATGCCGCGGCATCTGGTCGTACAACTCCACCTTTTATATAAACAACTTCTGCACACAGCTCTACGGTGACGACTGCATAGCCTGGGACACCACCTTTTTCTCAGAGTTGGAATATGGCATCTACGCTACGGTTTCCACCACCGTTCCTTACGCCGACGTGAGGGATGCCGTGTTCACCAAAAACCTGCGCGGCATCTATCTCAGCGGCATGACCCTCCCCAGGATTACCTCCAACACTTTTGAAATGACCTCACATACCGGTACGGATGTTTATGGCCTTTACCTGGACGGATGTACTGATTATTGGGTTGAGGACAACAACTTTAGCTCTGGCTTATTCCAAAACAGCAACACGATTGGGATCGTAGTAAACGAATCCGGTTATGACCCCAATGAAATTTACCGAAACACTTTTGATTATTTGGAATACAGCATCCTGGCCCAGGGCCTCAACCGCAACCCACGGTCCATTGCAGGCGAAGGGCTGGTGTGCAAGTGCA
>CAYNDN010000072.1:0-13392 GCA_964395075.1 uncultured Lentimicrobiaceae bacterium
GGGCAAAACATATTCCCACTGATTATTTTTCCTCCTAAAATTTTCTTGAATTATTGAGGTTAGCAGATGAACTTTTACTTTGAAACAATTATTTACACTGATGTTAACTTTTTACCTGCATATTCCCGGGTAATTCCGGCAAGGCTTGCAGGAAACCCAATTATCAAAAAACTATTCATACCTCAGTGAATCCACCGGCCTGGTATTGGAGGCCCAAATAGCGATGAATGTTACCGTGAGCAGGGCCACTGAAAATGTAATAATCCCGGCTGTGATAAAAACCGGAGGGCCGAAATTGGTGGCATAAGCAAAATTTTTCAGCCATTCACGCAGTGCAATATGTGCTGTAAGCCAGCCCAGCACATTTGCAATCAACACCAACCCCAGGAACTTGTATGACAAATGAAAAATAATATTGCCAATTGACGCACCAAAAACCTTGCGTACACCAATTTCACGAATGCGCTGCTCGGCATTGAAGGACGACAATCCGAACAATCCCAAACAGGCAATGAAAATGGCAATAAACGTAAAGATCGAAAAGATCATTGATAACCGTTCATCATTTTCCAGTAGCTCGCCATACGACTGGTTCAGGAAAAAATAATCGAACGGCTTACCCGGCTCCAGCATATACCAGGTGTTTTCAAGCTGAACCAGAGTTTCTTTCATATTTCTTGCATTGAGCTTAATCATCAGCTTATTTGCTCTTTCCTCGTCGTTATTCACAAAAATCATGGGCTCGATGGGTTCTTTCAGAGAACTGAAATGTGCATCTCTTACAACCCCAATTACCGTGTAACGATTTTTATCCTCGCTATCGCCGATATATATCCTTTTTCCAACAGGATTTTTCCAGCCAGCTTTTTTTTGCAGTGTTTCATTAATAATGATGGCTCGCTGATCAGACTCCGGGTGATCCGCAAAATTGCGGCCGGCGATTAACTCCATCCCCAGCGTCTCAAAATAACCCACATCTGCTGAAACAATCCCCAGCATCCACTGCATGTTTCCATCTAAACTTTCAGGCGAACAACCCCATTTACCGGGTTGTGTTCCCGGATAATTGGAACCCACTGAAACCGCTTTCACCTCAGGAATATTTTGGAAAGCGTTGCGGTAAACAACACGATTGGTATTGTTTTGATATCCGCGCAGTGGCACTACCACCACCTGCTCTTTGTCGAAACCCAGCTTAAGGTTTTTCAAATAGTTAAACTGGTGGATGATTACCGTGGTGCTGATGATTAAAACTACTGAAACAAAAAACTGGAATACCACCAGGGTGTTTCTTGAAACCGACTTGCCGGTACGATTGCTCAAATGCCCCTTTAATACAGAGATGGGCTGAAAAGCGGCAAGATAAAATGCCGGATAAATACCGGCCAGAACACCCACGATTGTTGAGAAACCCAGAAAAAAGAAAACAATGGGCCAATGCTCTGATTGCAAAAAAGCCAGCGATTTGCCGGTGAGGAGATTAAACCAGGGGATTGTAAATTCAATGATGAGCAGAGAAAAAACCAGGGCGATGAGCGAAAGAAGCAGCGATTCGCCGAGAAACTGAATGATCAGGTCGCCTTTATTGGCACCCAGGGTTTTTCGCATACCCACCTCTTTCGCCCTTGTGGATGACCTTGCCGTGGTGAGATTTACAAAGTTTATACAAGCAATGATGAGCAGGAAAAACGCTATGGCCGAAAAGATGTAAACGTAATTGATGTCGCCGTTGGGCTGCAGTTCGCCAAGCAGGTTCGAATGCAAATGGATGCTGGGAAGGGGTTGCAGGTATGGATTGAATTCGATTCCACGAGAAGCCAGGGTATCCACATCTTCTCCCATTTTTCGGGCGATGAAATTGGGAAGTTCCTGCTCAATAAACCCCGGATCCTGTGAATCCTCAAGCCTGACATAAGCCAAAAAATTGAGTGAGCCCCACATATTTAACCGCTCAGAGAACGGGAAATCTTCGAGGGTTTTGAAAGAGGCTATCAGATTGAAGTGGATGTGGGAATTCTCCGGAGGGTCTTCAACAACACCGGTTACCAAAAAATTATACCGTTCATTAAACCTGATAATTTTACCGATGGGGTTGATGTTGCCAAAATATTTTTGCGAGGTGGTTTCTGTGAGCACCATTGCATATTTTTGGGAAAGGGCTGTTTTTGGATTTCCTTTGATCAGGTTAAACGAAAATAGACTAAAAAAACCGGTGTCGGCATAAATGAGATTATCCTCATAAAATTTTTTCTTTCCATGTGTGATCAGTACCGATTCTTTTTCGGCTTCTATTCGTGTAGCATCAACTACGCCTGCAAATGAAGCTTCCATGGCAGGAGCCAGCGGGCCGGCTGAAACTGCCACATTCAGAAAATCATCCATGATGCGGGCCTGGAAGGCAACACGGTAAATGTTATTGGCATGTTTATGGAACCTGTCGTAGCTCAGCTCATCAAGCACATAAAGCATGATCATGATGAAACCGGCCATACCTACCGCCAATCCTGAGATGTTGATCAGCGAATAAACCTTTTGCCGGTTCAAATTGCGAATGGCTAACTTCAGGTAGTTTTCGAGCATATGCTGACTTTAATACATACTATTATTAATCTGTAATATCCAAAGATAATAAGGAAACCGGATTCAAAGCCGGCTATCCTGTGAGTACACCATCAGTATGGTCGATTTGCTTTTTGGGTATGAACCGCCGGCCGGCTTCCAGCCTGTTGACGGTTTGGTCATCCAGCTTTTGGTGCTCTGACTTTACCCTAACACCGTCATCCAAATAAAATACCCCCGAAAACATGGTAGTATCCTGATCCATCTGACCAAGAAAACTAATAGTGGTGTTACCAATATTAAATGAAATAGCAACATCCCTAATTTTGATGTTCGACAATTTAAACTCCCTTTCGCTATCATCGGAATCCATAAAATAAACCGATCCTTGCATTTCACCTGATTCATTAAGGCTAAAAACCAATAGTGTAGAAAGTGAAATTTTGTCGGGTGATGATTTCTCTAACCAGTAACCGGTTAGGTTTGCAGGGGCAATTTGTGCAAAACTGATCAAAATTCCACATGTAAAAATCTGGGTGGCAAATAAATTTTTCATCATTAAAAAATGCTTTTTCAATTTGGCATCCGATTGAGCTTTCAGGGCTCAAATTATCTGAATACAAGTTTATCCTTACTGCCAAAGCCATCGTAGGACGAGATGATTACCTGCTCACCTGGCTCAAGGCCTTCAAGCACCTCGTAATAATTGGTATTCTGGCGCCCCAGCCTGATATTGCGTTTTGTGGCAAATTCACCGGAGGGGTCAACCACATAAACCCAGTTGCCACCGGTTTCCTGGAAAAACCCGCCACGCTTTACAATGGTGGCCTCGCGCGGGCTGCTGAACTGAAGCCGCAGTTGTACCGTTTGTCCTCGCTTTATTCCGCTAGGCTCTTCTCCGGTAAATTGCAAATCAACCTGAAATGAGCCGTTGGTAACATCGGTGTAAATTTTCATGATCTCCAGCTGATAGGTTTTTCCTGCAAAATCGAATTCGGCTTCCTGCCCCAGGTGCACTGTCGAAATATACCGCTCATCAATCGGTGTGCGCAACTTAAATCCGTCTTTCATACGGTCTATTTGTCCGAGGTGTTCTCCGGCCTGCTTTGTTTCGCCAATTTCCACACTGAAAGATGAAAGTTTGCCGTTGGCAGGCGCCTTGATGTAAAGGTTTTGCAAGTTTTTGTTGAGCAAGGCCAGGTTATTTTGCATGCGTTGGATCGAATTGTTGATTTGCCTGGTTTGACTTACCATCGAAATGGAGTCGAGGCGTTGAAGCTCCAGCGAAATCCCGAGCTGTTTCATCGTGAGTTCATGGTCGCGCTTTGCATCTTCATACTCTTTATCCGAAATCAGTTTTTCGTTGTAGAGCTTTTGTTTGCGATTAAAATCCAGGTTCACCCTGTCGATCTCCGCCAAAAGGTTCACAATCTCAAGTTGTCGCACAAACTGGCTTCGCTCCAGGTTCACTTTTGAATTTTGCAGATTATTTATCGCGTCATACATCCTGGTTTCCTGGTCCATGTAGCGGAGTTCCATATCGGCATTATTGAGTTTTAAAATGGTATCGCCTTTTTCAAGAATAGCACCATCTTCCACAAACACGCTTTCAACATTTCCGCCCTGAACGGCATCGATGTAGATGGTTGTTTTGGGATAAACCACACCATCAACCGGTATGAATTCCTGAAAACGATCCTGCCTCACTTTGGTAATCGACAACTGTTCCTCGTTCACATAGAGCCGGCTTTGCTTGTCCCTCAAAAAAAGCAGGTAAATAAGAAAAAACCCAAAAGCCATCAAAAAAATGATGATCAGTATCTTCTTTGCGGTCCACTTCTTTTTTTCTATAATCCTATCCATAACATTTCATTTTACAGATGCCCCATTGGCGAATACTGTGCCATTAATCATAACCTACTGAATAGCAAAATATAAACCTGATACATGGTGATGTTCGAAATTGTTTTGTTCAAATCCGATCATTTTTTTGTACAGTTACGAACATTCTGTTTATTTTAGCCGTTGCTATTTTGGAAGATTCTATATAAATGGTAAAAAAAGAACAGACAATAATTTTATGATAAGATCGAAACAATGATAATCGATCGGACACCCAATGAAATCCTATTAAAGATATCCCCGTTGATTGATAAATTTGGGATTGAAAGAGTACTTGAATACCTTGAAATGATATCCGATAAGTAAAAAGTAACTCAACAAGATGCTGATCAATTAGCAGACGATCTTAACGAAAATTGGTGGAAAGAGAATAAAGACAGATTCATAGGGTGAAAGTTATTACTAAAGAAATAAATCACAAATATAAAAATATGGAAAAAGCAGATGCCAAAATTTTAATCGTTGACGATGATCTGGATGTTTTATTGGCAGCAAAACTGTTTCTGAAACAACACATAAAAATTGTTCACACCGAGAAAAACCCCGAGAACATTCCAAATCTGCTCAAATCAGACAATTATGATGTAGTTCTCCTCGACATGAACTTTTCGCGCGATGCAACCAGCGGGAAAGAAGGCTTTCACTGGCTGAACAAGATCATGGAAATTGATCCGGCGGCCGTAGTGATTTTTATCACCGGATATGGCGACATAGAACTTGCCGTGCAGGGAATAAAAGAGGGAGCTACAAATTTTATTTTAAAACCCTGGGACAATAAAAAGTTGCTCGCTACCATCCAGGCCAACCTCAGGGTGAGATCATCAAAAGAGGAACTTCAGGACCTTAAGACCAAAAATCAGGTTTTTCTTGCTGATCAGAATAATGCATGGGGCGACATGATCGGGCAATCGCCTGCCATGCAGCAAGTAATGAATACCGTGAAAAAAGTGGCAGTAACCGATGCCAACGTCCTGATTCTTGGCGAAAACGGTACTGGTAAAGAACTCATTGCACGCGCTATTCACAAAGCATCGAAACGTAAAGATGAAGTTTTTATCAGTGTTGATTTGGGGGCGATAAGCGAAACACTTTTTGAGAGCGAACTTTTTGGGTACAAAAAAGGAGCATTCACCGATGCAAAAGACGATCGTGCCGGTCGTTTTGAAGCAGCGTCCAAGGGCACCATTTTTCTTGATGAGATTGGTAACCTCTCTACAAGCCTGCAGTCTAAGCTTTTATCGGTGTTGCAGAGCCGAAAAGTTGTGCGGTTGGGTTCCAATAAAGAAGTTCCGATTGATGTAAGGCTTATTTGCGCAACCAACATGCCGCTTTACCAGATGGTGAAAGAAAACAAATTCAGGCAGGATTTGCTTTACCGGATAAATACAGTTGAAATTCCGGTTCCGCCACTGCGCGACCGCATTGATGACATCCCGCTGCTGGTAGATCATTTTCTGGAGGATTATTGTAAAAAATACAAGCTTTCGAACAAGCGCGTAAATGCCTCTACGCTGAAACGGCTCGAAAAACACCACTGGCCCGGCAACATCCGCGAACTGCAACATGCCGTTGAACGTGCAGTAATTATGAGTGAATCGAATATTTTGCAACCACAGGATTTCTTCCTGTCTCAAACCGAAGATGGAACAGAGGGTGGTGAACCGGAAACTTACAACCTCGAAGAAACCGAACGTATGCTTATTAGGAAAGTAATAGATAAACACGGTGGAAATATCAGTAAAGCCGCAAAAGAACTTGGGCTTACCCGTGCCTCGTTATACCGCAGAATAGAAAAATATGGTCTTTAAAAGCTTCAGGCTTCAGGTAGTTATACGGGTCGTGCTACTCGTTGCTTCCATCATTCTGCTTACCATTTTATTTGAAAACAGCAAACTGATGGTTTCTCAGGTGTTCCTGTTCCTGATTGTAGTTTTCCAGATTTTTAGCCTGATCATGTATGTGGAACAAACCAATAAAAAGCTCACCGGCTTTTTAAACAGCATCAAACACGCTGATTTTTCAAGTTCCTTTTCGGAAAAAGGCCTGGGAAGAAGTTTCGAAGAACTCAATTCGGCTTTCAATGAGGTAATGAACGAGTTTAGAAAATACCGTTCAGAAAAAGAAGAACACCTCAATTACCTGCTTACGGTTATCCAACATGTGTCAATTGGAATGATTGCATTTAGAGAAGATGGGAAAATTGATCAGTTTAATCAGGCTGTAACAAAACTTTTTAAAATAAGGTATTTCAAGCACATTACAGATCTTGAAGAAGTAAAAGAGGGACTGTCGGATAAATTAGTTAAACTTAAAGCCGGCGACCAGATACTGATTAAAATATTTATTGATGACGAACTTTTGCAACTGGCTGTGCATGCAACACAATTTAAAATGCGCAGCCAGCAATACACGCTTATTTCTTTTCAGAATATCCACAGCGAACTGGAAGAAAAAGAGATAGAATCGTGGCAAAAGCTAATCCGCGTTCTCACCCACGAAATCATGAATTCAATCACCCCGATTTCTTCACTGGCCGGTACAGTTAGAGGTATCCTCCTCGATGAAACTGAAGAAACCCGGGTGAAATTGAATGATCTGGACGATGAGGATGTGGAAAGTGTATTCAGTGCCTTAAGCACCATCGAAAAAAGAAGCCAGGGGCTTTTAAACTTTGTGGAAATTTACAGAAACCTGACCCGAATCCCTAAACCAAATTTCAGGTACTTTAATGTTGCAAACCTTTTTGAAAATGCCGAGCAGTTGCTCCACTCCAAAATGCTTAAAGCTGAAATAGATTATCAGAAATCAATTTTTCCTGAAACACTAATGGTTACTGCCGATCCGGATTTGATCGACCAGGTTTTGATAAATCTTTTACTTAATGCTATGGATGCAGTTAAAGGGAGTGAAACCCCAAAAATTGCCATGACGGCAGCAGAGGTGAACGGCAGAGTGAAAATTGAAATACGAGACAATGGGCACGGTATTAAGCCCGATATCATGGATAAGATTTTTATGCCTTTTTTCACTTCAAAAAAACATGGCTCTGGAATTGGTTTAAGCCTGTCGAGGCAAATCATGCACCTGCACAAAAGCAGTATTTCAGTTCGGTCGAAACTGGGTGAGGGTACAGTTTTTACTTTGACGTTCTAAAAAAAAAGTTAGTATCTTGCGAAGATTAAACCAGCATGGAGATGAAAGAAAAGCCAACTATACTGATAATTGAAGACGATCAGTACAATTACGATCTTCTCGAGGTAATCCTTAGTGGTATAAACGCCAATATTTTATGGGCTAAAACAGCCAGTCAGGGCACAGTTTTTTTTAAAAATGAAGACATCGACCTGGTGCTGATGGATATAAAGCTTCCAGATAAAAACGGGTATGATCTTACCCGTGAATTTAAAGCCATGGATAAAACCATTCCAATTATTGCACAAACTGCTTATGCCCTTACCGGCGACAGAGAAAAAGCCATAGAGGCCGGTTGCGACAGTTACATTTCGAAACCCATCCGTAAAGCCAAACTGCTCGAAATCATCGGGCAATTTCTTGCATAGTTGCCTCTGTAAAAATTTTTCTGGGTTTTTAAGTCATTATGATTCAGTTTCTTAATCCTACACCTTATAGGACGTGGCAATGGAAGGCGATTTTTGTGAATAAAGCAGGTTAGAAAATCCGGGATATAAAAAAAGCCGGAACATTTTCTTGTTCCGGCTTTTTAAGTGGTGAGTAGTATGTTAGTTACACTTTAAAACCTGTGTAATTTCATAATTAGCATTGTCAGTAAAACTTCCAAATTTGGCATTTTTATAGGCTTCACAAGCTTTTGTATTTTGCCCCTGGCCTTTAAAAGCATTGCCCATTTCATAGTAAAACTTGGCTTTGAAATCGTCATTTTGATCAGCACTCATTGCAAGGCCTTTTTCCGCAGCTTTGATGGCTTTGGCATATTCTTTCAGCCCGTTGTTGGCCAGTGCCACATAGTAATATACATCGGCATTGTCAGCGTCATAAGATAAAGAAGCGTTCAGGCAGGTAAGTGCTTTGCCCCAGTCCTGCGCCTGGAGGCCTTTTTGTCCGTTAGCGAGGAAAAGCTTCTTTCCGTTTTTCTTGATATTGGTAACCATTTTATCATCGCCATCAGCTTCTGCAAGTTTGAGTGCAGTATCAAAAGATTCTTTCATTTTTGGTGTATCACCAATTTTATTATAGGTTATAGCCATTCCGTAATATGCACGTGAATATTCAGGATTGTTATCCACGGCTTTTTGATAATTTGCTAATGCTTCTTCATAATTTTTGCTTTTATAAGCCGATGCACCTTTTGAGTAATATAGTTTTGGGATGGTGTTTTTCGCTTTTTCCACAGTGCCCGGATCGTTGTATTTGGTTCCATATTCAATGGCTTTTTCAAATTCGCTTATCGCTTTGTCAACTTTTTTGGCTCCATAATCGGTAACACCCATTTTGTAGTATAGCTGCGGAATTTGTGATTGGGCATTAATTACAATCATTTCACCTTCAGGCCCCAATTTTTCTGCCATTTCCATCGCTTCAGTATATTTTTGGATGGCTGTTTCAAACTGATTATTTTTCACCGCTTCATTACCTTCGTTAAAAAGGTTGCCAGCCTGGTTGATATCCTGTGCAAAGGCTGAGAGTGCGAGCATTGAAACTAAGAGCACGACAAGATTTTTGATGTTGTTGAAATTCATAATAATTTGTTGATTTATTTAAAATTCGATTGATTTAAATTCTGTTAAGCGGGCGCAAAAATATAAAATTCTTGATATAGCGGATTTTAACCGCAATGATATTTCAAAAATGTTAACAAAATAATACTGTTGTTTCGATTAACTCATTCAGCGAAACAAATGGTCTTGCCGATAAACAGTTATTGTGCCAAATTTTATTTTCTAGCAATCGTTTGTTTTCTGTCGGGTCCAACCGAAACGATAAATATTGGTGTTTCCGTGCTTTTTTCGATATAGTCGATGTATCCGGCCAGATTTTCAGGAAAGGCTTTCTCATCGGTAATTTTTGTGAGGTCTGAATTCCAGCCGGGGAGCACTTCATACATAGGTTCTGCATCCTCATTTTCAAAAGGAATATGGTCAAGCAATTCATTGCTGAGTTTATATTTTGTGCAAGCTTTGATGTTCTTAAAACTGCCCAGCACATCACCTTTGGTCATGATCAAATCAGTAACGCCATTGAGCATGATGGCATATTTGAGGGCAACCAGATCGAGCCAGCCACAGCGGCGTGGCCTGCCCGTAGTTGATCCGTATTCACGGCCTTCATCGCGCATCAGGGTGCCATCGGCATCAAAAAGCTCGGTAGGGAAGGGGCCGCTGCCAACGCGTGTGCAGTAAGCTTTGAAAACGCCAAAAACTTTCCCCACCTTCGAAGGGGCAATGCCCAGGCCTGAGCATACACCCGCACAAATGGTGTTGGAAGAAGTTACAAACGGATACGAGCCAAAGTCGATATCGAGCAAAGTACCCTGGGCTCCTTCGGCAAGGATTTTTTTACCCTGGCGAAGTTGATCATTAACAAAATGCTCGCTGTCGATATGCCTGAACTGCCTGATGGTTCCAATGGCTTGGAACCAGCGGTTTTCATAAGTTTCAAAATCCAGCCCGTCGATCTTGAATTCATCGATATTATAATTATACGAATCTACAATGCGCTGGTGTTTTTCTTTAAGTGCAACATATTTTTCCTGGAAGGTGTTATTTTTCAGTTCACCAATCCGGATACCCTGTCTGGCAATTTTATCAGTGTATGTCGGGCCTATACCTTTAAGTGTGGAACCTATTTTTAGTTTACCTTTCGATTTTTCGTAAACGGCATCCAACAGGCGGTGGCTTGGAAGGATAAGGTGTGATTTTTTTGAAATCAACAAATTTTTAACCGGATCGAGATTTTTGGATTTGAGTTGTTCTACCTCATTGTAAAAAACCCACGGATCGATAATTACACCGTTTCCGATGATGTTGGTTTTTTCAGGGTTAAAAATTCCGGATGGAATGGTGTGAAGAATAAATTTTTTCCCGTCAAACTCGATGGTGTGACCCGCATTTGGGCCACCCTGGAATCGGGCAACGACATCATAATCAGGAGTTAAAACATCAACAATTTTTCCTTTTCCCTCGTCCCCCCACTGGAGGCCTAATAGTACGTCAACTTTCATAAATCATTTTTTTCGGGTAAACTAAAAACAAATTATGCAAAGTTCCCAAGGGTGTCGTCCCTAAAAACTTTGCATAACAAATTTACAAATATCCTGGACTGCAATGCTATTCTGCGGTTTTTTTCTCAACAGGATTGTCCTTTTCTTTTTTATCGTTGCCGTTGCAGTGACCATAAAAAGTAAGCGAGTGATGTGAGATGGTAACCCCCAGCTCTTTTTCAACATACTCCTTGATATCCTGGATGCGTTCATCGTAAAACTCCATTACCTCGCTGTTGTCGAGACAAATAAAGTGATCGTGCTTTTTAAACTTGAAGGTACGCTCAAATTGTGCACAATTGTTGCCAAACTGGTGCTTGGTTACCAGGTTGCAGTCGAGCAGCAGTTCGATGGTATTGTAAAGTGTGGCCCTGCTCACCCGGTATTTATTATTCTTCATCCTTATGTAAAGCGATTCAATATCGAAGTGGCCTTCGGTATTGTAAATTTCCTTTAAAATGGTGTACCGTTCAGGGGTTTTACGATGCCCTTTACTTTCCAGATATTCTGTGAAAATTTTCTTAACTGCTTCAAAGGTTTCTTGCGTTTCTTTCATCCCGAAAAAATTTTGCCTAAAAATAGAAAAAATTTCAGTTATTATTTAGTATAAATAAAAATAGGTCGCTTGCAAAAATAATTTTTTTGGGGTAATTAGGACTATTTCCTTTTAAAAATTTACCAATCCAATGGAGTGAGAATAACAAATAATTTTGGTAATGGAATATTGAAATGTAGGTTTTGGCTTAACTTCAGTGTGAAACGATTCACAAAACCCGTAAATTAACATTTTCTAACACTTTCCACCCAAAACCGCTGTTGCAAACAAATTGCATTTCTGGTGCGAAAGATCACAGATCATACATTTTGCATAATGACACCTGATATCAATATAATGACCTATAATATCCATTAAGCACCTTTTAAATGGGGTTCATCCGGCTTACCTTTTTTATTTCCTTGATTTTTTTGAGGTCGGCAATGAGATCGTTCAGGTTTTGGGTACTGTGCACATAAAGCATGATCTGCCCCTCTGAAACCTCATTGGAACTGCTGACATTAAAAGAGCGGATTTTGAGCTTGTGCTTGTTGGATATGATATCTGAGATGCGGTTGATAAACCCGAAGGTATCGATACTTTTAATTTCAACCCCTGCCAAAAACTGAATCTCGTCTTTTTTATTCCACTTGGCTTTTACGATACGGTTGCCAAAACTGGACATCATTTCACGTGCATTTGGGCAATTTACCCTGTGGATCATGATGGGTTTTTTTGGGGTGATCAGTCCAATCACATCATCCCCCGGGATGGGGTTACAGCAATGCGAAACTTTAAAATCCATTTTTGTGCTTTCACCAAGGATAACTTCCTGTGGCTTGTTGCGAATTTGTTCGGCAATATTATCGCTGAGTGATTTGGGTTCACTTTTACTGCTTTTTGTAAAAGGATTGAGCGCATTGAACCACGGGCTTTTTTCTGGTTTTTGACAACAATTTTTCAGGTCAGCCAAACCAATTTTGTCAATGGCAACGTCATAATAAAGGTCGATTTTGCTGGTGTGCCCGGTAAATTCCAGAAATTGCTTCAGGCTTTGCTTGTTCAGTTCAATTGATAGATCATCAAAAAGTTTTTTCAGTTTGGCCTTGCCTTCCTCATAAAATGCTCTCTTTTCCTCCTTCAGGCCTTCTTTAATATAATTCTTTGCTCTTGATGTAGTTACAAAATCGAGCCATTCGGTTTGTGGCTTTTGCTTTTTGGATGTGATTATTTCTACCTGGTCGCCACTTTTTAATTCGTGCTTCAAAGGCACCAGCGATAGATTAACCTTAGCCCCAAGGCTGTGCCGCCCTATTTCGGTGTGGATGCTGTAAGCAAAATCAAGAGCGGTAGCACCGATGGGCAACTTTTTCATGTCGCCCTTAGGGGTGAAAGTGTATATCTCTTCAGAATATAAATCAAGCTTAAATTCATCCAGAAAATCCAGTGCATCATTTTCAGGATTTTGAAACTGCTCCTTGATCTTGGTAAGCCAGTTATCGATAGCCGAAACCTCGTCGGACATGTTTTTATAGAAATGATGCGAGGCATAGCCCGACTCGGCAATTTCATGCATGCGGTCTGATCGTATCTGAATTTCAACCCATTTTCCGAGGTGACTCATCACCGTGGTATGTAAGGCTTCATAGCCGTTCGATTTGGGTATGGAAATCCAGTCGCGGATACGGTCGTGTTTGGGTTTATAGATTTCGGTAATGAGTGAATAAACTTTCCAGCAATCCAGTCGTTCAGTATCAGGAGGTGATTTTAAAATGATACGTACAGCAAAAATATCGTAAACATCTTCAAAATTGATGTTTTGTTTTTGCATTTTTTGCCATATAGAATACACTGATTTTACCCGCACGTGAAGCCTGTAGGCGATGTTATGCTTATTCAAAAGGGTTTTTACAGGGTAGATAAAACGGTTGATGAAGCGGTCGCGGTCAATTTTTGTTTCCTCAACCTGCTTGCTGATGAAACCGTAAATCTCGGGTTCGGTATATTTTAGCGAAAGGTCTTCGAGCTCGGTTTTTATGTTGTAAAGCCCGATACGATAGGCCAGGGGTGCGTAGAGCACCAGCGTTTCGGAGGCTATTTTAAGTTGTTTATCGCGGGGCATGTGGTTGAGGGTGCGCATGTTGTGTAACCGGTCGGC
>CAYNDN010000073.1:0-13373 GCA_964395075.1 uncultured Lentimicrobiaceae bacterium
AGGTTGTAACCGGGGTCTTCGTCCACGTAGTACTCGAAATACACCATATTCTGGGACATTCCGACCAGAGACGAAAACAGTATGAATAATATGATTTGTAATTTTTTCATAGTTATGAATTTTGTTGTCTTACCCCCCTCTAACTCCCCGCCAGCTGGCGGGGGAGGATGCCAGCGCACAGGATAGTGAAGCGACCTGAGCGGTGCTCTCCCTTTCCGCCAACTGGCGAAGAAGGGTCGGGGATGAGGTACTATTTCTGTGATTTGATCTTAACATTCACCGGTAAACCTCCGGTTGTGGTTGCCGAAACCGGCACATTGGCCTTAAAAATATGCGGAACCGGCGGCATTCCCGAAAGTACATAAGGTGTAAGATCACCATAAGCGCCGCAGTCCTGGCCATTTTCGCCATAACCGATGGCCGGCGAACCCTCGATCAAAAAAAGTTTTGTTTCGTTATTGCCTTCCAGCGAAAGTACAAGTGCCGGATCAGCATCCCAGATGTTGTTTTCGAGCTCCGGCAGATTGTATGGTGGCTTGTTGCACACATTAAATTCGATGTTATTATTCTGCCCCGGAGCTGTGTTGATACAGTGATAACTCTCATAACTTTGAGTATTTATAACAATATTGTTTTTAATCGAGGAATTGTAAACATTTATGGCACTGCCAGAGTAATTAGAATAAACTGTATTGTTATAAATAAGCCAGTTTGCTCTTATGGAATTGGTGATGTAATAGACCACAATATTGTTTTTGATCACTGCAGAAGAATATCCACTTTGATCTGAAATGGTGGAGATATAATTCTGTCGGACGACCACATTCCCTATATTCTGACTGTACCCAATCACAATTGTACTCATGTTGTTTCTTTCGATTAAAAGGTTGCTGGCATCTAATCTAACCTGACCTGTTGAAAGGCCGGCCATGTATGAGCCTTCTGAGCCGGGCGAAAACTTTATGGTTGTACTGATAATGGCCGCCGAAACATTGGCCTGGGTTGAATCGTTGGAAGCAAGGAAATATCCCGGACCAATAAAGGTGAGGGGTTTCTCAATATTAAAGCCCACATAGGGTATATTGGTTCCTTCGATGTAAATAATGTCGCCGGCAGTAGCCGAATCAACGGCAGCCTGAACTGTGGTAAAATCGGCATCGATGCCATAGGCATTGTTTACGCGCCATTGGTTTTGCGAAAAAAGATTGCCTGCTATCAAGAGGCAGATGATGGTGATTGTTGTATGTCTTTTCATTGTATTAATATTTAAGATGTTAGAAAATAGCTTTTTTTTGACCCCCTCTAAATTCCCCTAAAGGGGGAGAATTGCCAGCCCACGAGCCACCTGATGGCCAGTGCGGTGGAACTCCCTTCTCCTTGAGGAGAAGGGTTGGGGATGAGGTGTTTAATTCTGTGATTTAACTTTAATGGTTACCGGAAGCCCGCTTGCTGCCGAACCCGAAGTGGGTACAATGGCTTCGTAGATGTGTGGTACTGCCGGAAGGCCTGACAGGATGTAGGGTGATGTGCCGCCGAATACGCCACAATCGGTACCATTTTCACCGGCACCAATGGCCGGAGAACCTTCCTTGAGATGCCACTTGCCGTCAGTGCTAAAACCGAGGGTTTCTTCGTAATCAGCAAATACTTCAATGGGATCGATTCCGCCTACATTGCCGGTTCCCGGGGGAGGGGTAGCATAATTAGTCAGGTTGTATTCAAAAATGTTCCCAGTATTGACTTTGAATCCAGGAATACCACCAGACAAACGAATGTTGTTTTTTACTATTGAATTGTGTACATCCACAACATTCTTGATAATATTATTGAAAATAACATTGGTGGCATTGTCATTAAAATTAATATTACCGTAAATAATATTATTGGCAATAAGCGTGTTGTGCGCCACCGGGTCGTAACTGTAATAACCGCCTTTAATGTTGTTGCACAAATTTTGAATGATTGAGCAGTTTACTACATCATTGGCCTCGCCTACATAAATTCCAATACCATAACTGGATTCACCATAAACCCAGTTGCGTGCAAACACTATGTTGCTGCCGTTGATGTAAACACGGTCATTGAACTCACAACCGTAGATCTGACTGCCTGACGCCGTGCTGTCAACAGTGAAACGAACAAAATTGGCTTCGAGGTTGCTCACCTGTGTTGAGTCATTTTCAGTTAGGTAAAATCCGGGACCAATCAACACCAATGGCTTTGTCAGCACACATTCGCCGTAGGTAAAGTTGGAGCCTTCCATGTAGAGTGTGTCTCCGGCGGAAGCACCTGCCACCGCGGCTTCAAAAGTTGAGAAATCGGCGTCAATTGCCGGATTGTTGTTCACACGCCAGCTTGTGGCGTTGGCGGTTAAAAAGCCAAAACAAAGAAAGAGAATTGCATACTTTTTCATGTCAATTTAATTTTAGTGAGTGAAAAATTTTATTTATTATAATTGGATGCTCATGTTTTTTGACCCCCTCTAAATCTCCCCCAAAAGGAGGAGACTTTCCCACGCACGGGCTGCCGGGTTGTATTTAAGAAGCTGATAAATTCATTTAAAACCAAAAAGTTTTTAAAGGTCAACCTGTTGGCCTGAAGGGCGGAACTCCCTTCTCCTTGAGGAGGAGGGCTGGGGAGGAGGTCGCTATCAAATTTGTTTCTTTTCACAGCTCTAATTGTGTTTTGCCATTTTCAAACATTCCCTGTAATACCCCTCGAAAGCCGCCCACTCCGAGCTGTCGCTATAATTGTCGATGCATTTTTTATGTACTTCGCTAAAGCGGACTTGCAGCCTTTTGATCTCTTCGAGGAATTGAATTTTTTGTGATGAATCGCCGCAGCTCAGCATCTTTCTTACGGTTTCACTTTTTTGCCTGTGAATGTTGGCGAGATGCCGGGCATCTTTTTCCAGCCGACTCTGGCATCCTGATAAAAAAACTGAGAGTAGTAAAGTAAAAATCATATTTCTGATGAAGCCTTTTTTCATTTCATATTTTTCGGACGAAAGTACTGTACATCACGCTTCATGGCAAATGCAGCTTGTACGGATTTATAAATTGGCGCAAAATAGAAAATTGATTATTAATCTGATTCTTTGGTTTTCAGCACATTCGTCAAATTTTCGTTTTTCTGAATATCATCCAGGTTTTTGATGAAGACACTTGGCGTAACGCCGGTGATTTTTTTAAAAGCCGTATTGAAAGTTGACCGCGACTGGTAACCCACCGATTCGGCAATGCCTTCAAGCGTCATGGATTTATGTTGGTTTTTGGTAAACATCTTCTGGGCTTCCCTGATGCGGTGCATGTGGATGAAATTGGAAAAATTCATCCCGTAATGCTCGTTTATAATCCGCGAAAGGTAACTCGTGTTGGTTTGTAATTCTCCTGCCAGTCCGGCAAGGGTAATTTGTTTTTGATTGAACAACCGTTTTTCGCGCATCATATTTTCAATCATACCGAGCATCCTGGATTTTTCATCATCCGGTAAATAACTTCTGTCTTTGCTTTCTTTTTTTGCCATGGCAGCAGCATCTTCTTTTTTCATCAGCTCAAGGTTTTTTTCCACCAACTTGCGGTTGGCCCTTGATTTTTGTAGATAAAGTAACCAGATGATCAGAGCGGATAAGGTGAGAATGATGATGCCTCCACCCAGCGATAGCATTGTGATTTGCTTTTTCCGGAGTTCGGCTTTTTGCAATTGGTTGTTTTTTAGGAGTAGTTCGATTTGTTGCTGTTTTTTCTCGGTTTCGTAACGCGCCTGCATTTCAACCAGCTTTTCCTGGCTTTGAGCGGTGAAAAGCGAATCCTTAACGGAGATTTGTTGGCGGTATTCTTCCAGTGCTTCATGGATACGCCCGGTTTTTTCGAATAGCTGGGTACGGCTATCGTAAATTCTTTCAAGTATAATTTTGGCATCCAGTTCAATGGCTAGCTCCAGCGCTTCACCCAGGTATTTTTCAGCCGCTTCCCATTGTTTTTGAGCCATTTTTATCATGCCCATGCTTTGTAGTGCTCCCGCAATCGATAGTTTGATTCCCAGCTTCCTGTTGGTTTCCAAACCCTCCTGCACATATTTTTCAGCAAGTGTGTAATCCTCTTTTTCGAAATACAACAAACCGATATTGATTTTTCTTACAGCAAGATTTCCCATGCGCCCCAGTTTTTCTGCAATTTCTGCTGAGCGTTTAAAAAGGATCATGGCAGAATCCAGATGGCCGGTTTGTTGGTAGGCGTAGCCGAGGTTGTTGAGTTTTATTTCGAGGGTGGCCGGGTTGTTGGCTTCTTCGTCGATGGCAATGGCCTGCCTGAGGTATTTTTTGGCCATATCGTATTTTTCCCAAAGTGTATACACATTGGCTATATTATTCATATCGGTGGCAATCCAGGCCGGCATATCCATTTTTTTCGAAATTTCAAGGGCTTGTGTATAATACGCAAGGGCCTTTTCGAAATTACCCATGGTTTTAAAGGTGTACCCAAGATTACCGATTGCCGCTGAATAAGCTTCTTCCAAGCCGGGGATATTGCTCAGTGCAGCGGCCTGTGTATTGTAAAATATGTTGCTGTCTATGTTTCCCAGTTTAAAATGCACCTGGCCGATATTGATCAAAACAGCAGGCAGGTTTTCATTATCATCAATGCTGAGCAGGATGTTCATGGATTTGCGATAGGCTTCCAGGGCTTCGTCATACCGGTCGATCTGGGTCCAGGCTAAGGCCATGTCGTTATATCCGTTGGCAGTAAGCATTGGATCTCCGGCTTTGTGGTACGATTCAGCAGATTTTCCAAACCAGCGGGCAGCCTCGGCAAAATCCTGCGCATACCACCAGGTGTCGCCCATGATGTATTCAGCCCTTCCTTTTTCAGCATAATTGTGCTGCTTAGCTGATAGCGCAATGGATTGCTTCATCATCATCCTGATTTGTTCCAGTGAATCAGGGAGTAACTGTTCGGCCAGGCTGTTGGCCAGTGCGGGATTGTTTGGATCGGCTATTAATGCCGCACGCAGGCTATCAGTTTGTGCATTGACAGCGGTGTTTGAAAAAAGAAAAAACAATGCAATTACGAGCAGTTGTGGTTTGTAGTTTTTGGTTAGTTTCGCCATGCCCCCTTTAAGTGGTTTAACGTATAGGCCAGCAAATTTAACCTTTACAGGTAGGTTTGCAAAGTTGTATGCCTGTTTAGGAGAAATCTAAATAGCAGGCTCTGTTTATTTTTTGAGTAAAAAAAAGCCCTCGATTTGGAGGGCTTTAATTTTAATTTACAGATTCAAGTGTTTTAACCACTTTCTCAACATCTGACAGCGATTGCTTTTTATGATTTGCCTCAGGATTTTTAACCTTTACCCGCAGGGAGTGCAATCCGTAAATTCCCTGCATGTTTTCCAAATCGTGTTGTTCTATCTCTGCTTCGATATACCCGTTGGCAACAAGGTAATCAAGATATTTTACGTATTCCTGTCTTTCGTTGTCCTGCAAATAGATGATGGCGATATGGCCTGGCTGGACGATTCTTTCGCTGGTGCCTTTGATGGTAGCCTTGTCGATGCGTTTCTTGGTGATTTCGTAGCGCAGGTTGTAAGCTCCTTCCACATCAAATTTTTTCTCATCATCGCGGAAGCGGATGGCGATAGGCTGGTTGTGTACGAGAATCAACTGGGTGGTTTCCAGTTTCATAGGTAATGACGGAATCAGCTCAGCGGTTTTCCTGGTGATGTCACACATGGTCATAAGCTGCCACAACCTGATGTTTTTCAGGTAGATGGGATCAAAATCGAGGTTTTGTACCAGTTCGTCTCCGATGTAAATGGAATGTTCAATCCCATCGGTGCGGTATTTTTCAAAATAGTGTGGGAACATGGCCTGTGCTTCAGTTTCGCGTTCATCAAGCAGGTTACTTATTTCGTTGTTGATGCGTTGCATGCTTTCCTCAAAATCTTTCCGCTGCCTGTAAAGAATTCCCAGGTGTTCATCAAGCATATCGAAATATACCCCAATAACGCCTTCCAGTTCTTCCCGGAGTGTGCTTAAATGCTTTAAAACAGGTTCCACCTCGCGCCGCACGAAATTCAGTATCTTGACCTCGTCGCCTGAGCTGATTTCATTTTCGATATCCTCACGCATTCCATGCAGGTTATATCGCAGATGGTCGAGTATGGGCAGGGGCTTTTGCTTTTTCACCATATTTAATACATGATCGAGCATGGCAAGTTGTTCTAACAGGTCGGCACGAATGGCAGCATTCCTTTTGGTAGATGATGATTTAACATCGGAAACCCCATATAATGGATATACATCCCTGAATATGATCTGGTCTTTGGAGATTTTTTCGCCAATGATTTCCCTGCTGAGTCTTTCTGTGGCCACCTCTTCGAATTTCCACTCCACCGCGTGGTGAATGGCCGTGAAGTCTTCCTGAATTTTGGCTTTAACGCGATTTTCAAGATCGAGGCCCTGTCGTTTGGCCGCAATACCAAAGGGTGAAACCAGTGGATGCAACTGAACAATGTCGCCACTTGTTATGGCTCCCGGTCTCGGTGATGCAATTTCGATAAAGCCAACAAGTTCTTCTTCGTATTGTAATGGAATGATGAGCATGCTTCGCCACCCTTCCTTAATCAGGGTTTCTTCGATAATTGTTTTGTTTTCGATGGTTTTCAGGTCGGTGATTACCAGCGGCTGCCGGTCGGCTCCGGCTTTTTGGTAGATTGATTCCATGTATTGTTCGCATAGCAAACCATCATCTTTTATTATGCTGTTCCAGGTATTTCTGAATAGTGTAAACGCTTTGGGGTCTTCGTTAAAAACTGCCATACCCATTTTGATGTCGGGCATCTGAAGCAGGGATTTCATCCTCAATTCAATTTTATTAAACTTTTCAGCATTAATGATGGATTCCTTATCCAATAATTCATTTTGAATGGAGATAACACTCTGTTGTTGTGTATCTTCCGAAACATTTAACAAACCAAAGCCTTCAAACACAAAATCTTCCGGAGGCACAATCTTCATCCAAACCGACAAATCAAGAAAGTTTTCGCGTATTGTCTGAATTTCTTCATCGGTTAATTGCTTCTTTTTGCCGTTATATTTTATATCCACGAAACTGATGTCGGTTTTCATGCTGAAATATTTCATCAATCCGGTTTCCTGATCCTGAAGCCTGAATTTAAAAGTAGGGATATCAAAACTCACATCAAGGTTAAAGTATTTTTTAAAAATGAGGGTGTAGGCATGCATGGTTGGGCCATAATAATCTCCTTTTTGCCGGCCAAATATCAAGTTGTTAATTTTATGCTGATCAGTACTCATCATTTCATTAAATTGGGTCGTACCGAAAAACACATCCATGGTGTAGGGAATGTTTGCAGCAAATATGCCATTTTGAATCTGGTATGGCGAAAAAATTCCTGTAAACATCAATGCTACAAGGTCCTTGTGTTGTTCTATTACTGATTTATTGAGGCTAATCGCATTGAGATCAGGATTTTGATTGATGTTGTCAACCACAGTTTGAGCACATTTGGCCTGAATATGATCCTGTGATTCTGCAAGACTTTCCCAGAACCTGATTAAAGGTATAAGGTTGAATTGTACCTGGAAAGGGAACGATTTTATGGTCATGAAGTTTTTCATAAACTATCTGTATTATTTTCACCACTAACGACAGTAATGATAGCGAGGGGTTGAAAAATTTTAAATTTTTTTCTTATCAAAATATTTGCCAGTGTTTTCCATCCGGCAGCTATGTCATGATAAATATCTAACAAAAACAACCAGTAAATGTTAGCAACTGTTTTTCAAGCGATTTAGCTTAACGGAGATTAGTCTTTGAGGATGGGAGGAAAACTGGTGAATGAATGGATTTTTCTGTTTAGCTCACCTTTATTAAATGGTTTACTCACGAAGTCGTTCATCCCGATATCGAAAACTTTTTTTCTGGTTTCAGGAAAAGCATCTGCAGTGAGGGCGATTATCGGAATATTTTTACACTGCGATCCTGCTATACCCTCACGAATCAGCTTTGTGGTTTCATATCCGTCAAGTACAGGCATTTGAAGGTCCATTAAAATAATGTTGAAATTATTTTTTGAGAGTTGCTGCAAACATTCCTGGCCATCACCCGCGATTTTAAAAGTACAATTCCATGATTTTAAAAGTTGCGATATTACTTTCTGGTTAATAATGTTGTCCTCAACGATGAGTATTTTAATGTTTGAAAGTGGTATTTCGGTATGCTTTTCTTTTTTGCGATCAACATTTTGTTTTGATCCTTTTCTAAAACTGAGGAAAACTGAAAACTCCGATCCTACATCCAACTCACTTTTCACCTCAATCCGGCCTCCCATGAGTTTTACCAGTTGATTGGTAATGGTAAGTCCAAGCCCGGTTCCACCAAACGATCGTGTAGTATCCGATCCGGCTTGTGTAAAACTTTCGAATATCGATTGGTGTTTTTCCTGAGGAATGCCAATTCCGCTATCCTTCACAACAATCCTAATATCAACGGTTTCATTAGCCTCTTTTAGCAGTTTAGTCTGTATTTTAACAAACCCGAAATGGGTAAATTTTATGGCATTGCCGGTTAGGTTTATGATCACCTGGTTCAATCTGAACGGGTCACCAATCAGGATTTCCGGGATGTTTTCGTCTAAGTGATATTTAAAAGTCAGCTTTTTTTCGGAGGCTTTGTGAGCCATTATTCTTGCGATATGTTCAAATTGGTAGGCAAAGTCGAAGTCGATGGTTTCGATGATCATTTTTCCGGCTTCGATTTTAGAAAAGTCGAGGATGTCGTTGATAATAACCAACAGGTTGTCTGCTGATTGCTTAATTGCCTGCAGGTTTTCTTCAACAAAAGGTTTGTGTTTTTCGGTGAGCAACAGCTCGGTTAATCCGATAATTGCATTCATCGGAGTGCGGATTTCGTGACTCATGTTTGAAAGAAACTCCGATTTCACCCGTGCTGCCTCTTCGGCCTGCAGCTTGGCGATGCGCATTTCGGCCTCAGCTTTTTTTATGTTTGATATATTGGACGATGACCCCAACACCTGGATAACACGCCCCTTATCGTCGCGTTTGAAAACAATGTCGCGGTTGTAATACCAAACCCAATTGCCATTTGCATCGCGCATCATATATTCTACCTCATGCACTACACCATCTTTTGACTTAGCAAGCTTTTTCAGGTGTTTGTTCACTGCCTCCAGGTTTTCAGGATGCACAGTATCTTTGAATATTGATCTGCCTTTTTCCCTGATTTGAGCTTTGGTATAGCCTAACTCATCAAAAATACTCCGGTTTGAATAAATAAATTTTCCGGTTGCTATTTCGTAAACGTATATGATATTAGGGGAGTATCGGGTAACCGCCTCGGTGAATAGTTTGTGCTGATTGAGTGTTTTTTCGATTTCAATTTTATCATCAGCAATGCGGTTGTAGCGTTGAATGGCATTGAGTGCATTGTTGATTTTTGCTGTGGATAGTTCAGATTTCGGGAAGTAGTCGAAAGCTCCGGCTTTCATCATATCCACAGCTACCTTCTCATCACCCTGTGAGGTCATTACCAGCACTGGCCTGGTGTAGCCAATCGATTTGATTTTTTTCAGCAGGGCCAGGCCATCCATACCAGGCAATTGATAGTCAACAAACATGCAATCAAAACCATCTATGCCGGCTTCCAGCACTTCCAGGGCTTCATCGGCATAAACACACCATTTGAGGGTGTAATCCAGTTTCAATTTTTTCAGGTTGCGTTTAAAGGCCATTGCGTCAACCTGATCATCTTCAACCAAAAGGATTGATATATTTTGATATGATTCCAAATTTAACCGGGATTTTATTTGTTATCAGGATACTCACACAGCATCCAGTAGTTGTGCAGGGTAGAAACTGCGTTAACAAAACTCTCCATCGACAAGGGTTTTAAAATATATCCGGCCACATTAAGCTTAAAAGCTTCCACTTTGTCGTTGTCTTCATTTGATGTGGTCATCACAAAAACCGAAACATTTTTCAGGTCATTATCTGCCCTGATTTCTTTCAGGAGCTCAATGCCTCCCATTTTTGGCATGTTCAGATCCAGCAGGATTATCCTGGGTGCCGGGGTAATTTTTGATTTTCCGTTTTCGCCCCGCAGCTTCTCAAGGGCTTCAACACCATTTTCGGCAACATATAACGGATTGTTGATGTTGTTTTTTTTGAATGCACGCTTCACATTCATCACATCCACCATGTCGTCTTCAACCAAAAGGATATTTACTGCTTTGTAATCCATGTTTTTTATTGTATTTTGCTTATTTCTTCGCTAATTAACTTATAGCCATTCTTTTGGCCAGGTAAACGAAAAGGTGCTTCCTTTTCCGGGTTCCGACTCCAGGTGTATTTTGCCGCCCTTGTCTTCTATTAGTTTTTTTACAATTGCCAAACCTACACCTGTGCTCTCTATTTTATCCCGTGCCTGAAGGGTCTGGAAAATTACAAAAATTTTATCATGATACTTTTTGGGGATGCCGGGGCCATTATCCTTTACGCTGAACTCCCATGCTGTATCCAGGTCTTTAAATCCAATTTCCACAACCGGGTTTTCCGAATCATTATATTTAACTGCATTGGAGATAAAATTGGCCAGGATTTGTTCGAGAGCTACGCGTTCGGTAATGATTTTAGGCATCTCTCCGGGAATGATGAATTTAACATCAGGGCGGGTATTGGTAACGGTGGTGATGTCGGTGATCAGTTGCTTTAAATCAACCAAAACGTTGGTGTTTTTTATTCTTCCGGCACGTGAATATTCCAGGATACCGTTGATCAGTCCTTCCATGCGTTTTACTCTGCCCCTTAATAGTTTTAGGTTTTCTTTGGTTTCGTTATCCACAATGTCGGTTATATCCTCTTCAATCCATTCCGAAAGGTTATTGATTGCTCTGAGTGGGGCTTTCAAGTCATGCGAAACCACGTATGCAAACTGATCCAGTTCATTGTTGATGCGCTCCAGGTTTTCGGCATGTTGCCTGGTCTTTAGTTCAGCATTTTTTATTTTAGAAATGTCGATTTTAAATGAAATATAGCGATAGGGCTTTCCCAATTTATTCAGCATCGGAACAATCGTGGTGTCAACCCAGTATTGTTTTCCGTTTTTGCTAACATCTCTCACCTCTCCTTTCCAAACCTTTCCTGATTTGATGGTATGGAACATTTCATCGTAAAAGGATTTGGGATGAAAGTTTGAATTCAATTCCCGGTTATCCCTCCCGATCAGTTCACTTTTAGTATAACCTGATGCATTCAAAAAATTGTCGTTTACAAAGGATATTTTGCCCTTTGAATCAGTAATTACAACCATTACTGTGGTACTAATCGCAAACTTAAAATCAGATAATTCTTTAAAAGATTCCCTGGAACTGACCTCAAGGGTTCGCTCCAATTGCTGGTAATCAGTATCGTAATTTTTATATGCCACATTCACCGCATTGATAAAACCCTGCAATCCCTGTTCTTCCAGGTCAACATCCGGTAGAAACCGCTTAATTTGTCGCTTTAACAGCCTGTGCATGAATAAGGTACTTGAAGGTTAGTTTTCTTTGAACGTGGTAATTGTCATGGTTTGGTTGTGTAATTCGCAGAGGCCTCCTTTCAAAAAGGGGGCTATTTCGCCGTAGCTGTAAAATCCCGTCAGGGTGGTTTTTGCGCCTACGATATCCTGAACTGCTTCCACCTCTTCCTCTATAAGTTGTTTTAAAACCAGTTTTCTTCCAACGCAACTAATTAACACTGCAAGGTCGGGAGTGGTTTCAGGAAGTGGATCAATACTTATTCTTGCTGCTTCCTCGGCCCCTGAAATCAACCGGTCGATATTTGCTTTCATCAGCCTGATGTAAGAACCTTCAGGAATGTCTCCGGCAAAGGTAAGGCTTTGCTTCTCCTCATCAACAGCAAGTATGGTTCTTACCACCGGAACACCATCGCGCTCGGCACGCATATTTACGGGAAAAAGAAGCCCGGATGCCGGCAGTTCGTTGGCTTTATCTCCAAGAAATGATTTATACAATTCCAGTGCCGGGGTATTATCAATTTCATAAACCACGTTTCCTTTGGATTTTGACACCGATCGCTCGATTCCGAAGCTGTCCCAACCACCAAACGAACCACAACCAATATTTATGTGCTCCCCGTAAAAACCTATGGCTGTTATAATATTGTCCTTAATGTGACCACTATTTGAAACAATGACTGTTTTATTAAAATCAGGGCCATCGCCAGCCAAACCTCCTGTAACGGCCACTCCCTCCTTCAGGTTATCACGCAATCCGTTTACCAGCTCAGTACCATTTACATTAAGGCCTTCTGAGAGAATGAAAATATGTTTCAGCCCTTCACCAACAAATTGTTGAGCCAGGTATTTTCCTGCCTCGATGCCGTTATTAAAATCCCTGATATCAGCTTCATGATAAACTATATTTGTTTTTTCGAATTCCACTGCCGTAAGGGATAGGGTATGGTCGTTAACATTGGTTCCGGAAATTTCGCCACTTGTTGAACAACCGGTGAGAATTGATCCGGGGAAGGCATCCCTGATTGCTTTTACAAGATGTGATTGAGTTAATGTTTGGCGACTTCCAAAAATCAAAATCATATTTGGTGTAAAAGGAATTTGATCAACCCGGAAGTTTTCGCTTGCTTTTGCTGAAGGATAAGTAACCTGGAACGTTTTCATAATGTTTATCTAATTTATCTCATCAATATTTTTTCGATATAAGGTATCAAAAGTAAGAAAAAAAATGTTAACATGCCGATCTTCTCCAAAGTAACCTCTATATTTGCGCTCAATTTTTCAGATACAATTCTAAGTCATTATCAATGAGCAAAAAAAGTGAAGGTATCATATCTCAGGTTATCGGACCTGTAATTGACGTAACATTTGAAGAAGGACAATCACTCCCCAACATTTATGATGCACTTGAAGTTACCAAGACCGATGGTCAGGTAGTAGTGCTTGAATCTCAGCAGGATATTGGCGAAAACACGATTCGTTCCGTGGCTATGGATTCAACGGATGGTTTGCGCAGGGGGATGAAGGTTGTAAATACAGGGTTGCCAATTTCCATGCCTGTTGGTGATGATATCAAAGGCCGGTTGTTTAATGTAATTGGAAAGCCCATCGACGGGATGAAGCCGGTTGAAGGTAAAAATACCTATTCCATTCACCGCGACCCCCCTAAGTTTGAAAATCTGACCACCCAAAAAGAAGTCCTTCACACAGGAATTAAGGTAATCGACCTTATCGAGCCTTATGCCAAAGGTGGTAAAATTGGTTTGTTTGGTGGTGCTGGTGTGGGTAAAACGGTTATTATCATGGAATTGATTAATA
>CAYNDN010000074.1:0-13245 GCA_964395075.1 uncultured Lentimicrobiaceae bacterium
GCAGCCACAACAATGGAATCAGCATAATACCCCTTGTTTTTGTAAATTGCGTCATAGTTTAACCCTAAGATTTTTAAATTCCCGGAAGTAAGAACCGCAGACAGCGGGCGGTGTACTCCGGAGATTGTATCGAGAGTTAAACCTGAAATTTCCAGTTGCGAAGTCAGGGTATTTGCTGTCAGTTTTTTTATTGTGGCTATCTGTCCTGATTTCCTTAACTCTACGGTTAAATTTTCGGCTTCAATTCCGAGATGATCGGCATAAAATATTTGATCTCTTGCAACACTCTGTTCATCCAGCAAAAACTGATGAATATTCAGATCAAGCTTGCCTGAGATGTTCATATCAGGGTTTTTTAACGCTCCTATGTCCAGGTCAACCTGAGCTGATTGAACAAAAAAATCCTGCACTGCCACAAAAGCAAGGGTTTCCCGGATCAGGGGATACAGGTTTTTAAAATCAACATTTTCAGAATCATTTTCCGCAGAAAATTGCAGGCTAACCTCCGGATTGCTGATCAGCAGAGAATACAGGTTGACTGAGCGACTCAAAAGGTCATGTTTGAAATTTCTGCCTACAATTTTTATTTCAGGAAAATCAAGTGTAAACTTTTCTCCGGGTGTTGGATTGATCTTTTTCACTTTCAGATCGTTCAGGCGCATCCGGCTCAACCTCGAATTTAGCGAAAGCCTGCCATAAGAAACCTCCAGGCCTTCCTCTTGAAATGCGAGGGTTTGCCCGTGACTCATAAAAGTTATGTTGTCGAGAAACAGAAACTTCCGGCGTTTTTGCCAGGATGTTGAATCGATGAATAATTTATGAAGCGTAAGGTCGAAATCGGGTAATCGGATTTCACCGGTTTTTTGGGTACCTTCAGGTATCAGCAAATTTGCTTTTTCAAACGATATTTTGTCAACCTTTACTTCATCAAAGGCTCCGGAAACAACCTCAAAAATTTTTTGAGAAACCAAATCCGGGGAGATGGTTTTCTTCTCTTCCCGGTGATGCAGGTTTAAAAGGAATTTGGGCGAAGAAAAGGCAACTTCATCAAACCTGATTTTATTTCCACCAACGATATCGCGCAAACAAAATCCCCGAATAACAAGTCCGGGAATATGAAACTCCAACAGATTAAATGCATCTTGCGCCTGGACAAAATCTATCGATTTAACATGGAGTTCATTGTTTGTTGTAGCAATATCGATGTGAGAGAAGCTAAGCCTTATGGGGCCTTTACGGTAAAAGAATTTACCATCGTCTAACTGCAATCTCAGGCTATCTGAAAAGAAAAATCTGTTGTGGGCATCGTGGGCTACCGAATCGATATGGAAATTGGAAATACCGATTGAGAAATCATGAATCTCAAGCTTTTCTTCAATTCCGTTTTCAAAAAGGCCAACAGCAAGCGATCCCTTATCCACTTCGAGCGACTTGATTTCCAGCAGGTCGAGATACCGTCGGGCCAGTAAATGCAGGTTTTTGTGATCTAAACGGCTTGTATCGGCAGGAGCATCCCCGATTCCTGATTTTTTACCATCAAAAAACACCCTTGGCCGATGAACCAATAATTGATCAATAATTAATTCGCGTTTCCAGAAGGTTCGTAGCCAACTTGCACCTTTAACATGAAATTCAGGGATTTGAATCGAAATCAGGTTGGTGGAATCCGGGGAAGACAGAGAGTCGACAGGGTACAAATTAATGCCATTAAAACTAATATCCCTGTTAAAAACATTTAATCCAACATCCTGGAAAGTTAATGCATAACTTTCCTTGCTTTCAATCCGCACAATTTCACTGAGTGTACGCCCTACAATGATGTCAGCATAAAAATTGATTAACAATGGAAACACAACGAGAAACAAAATCGCGAGAGCAGAAAAAACATAAATTATTCGCCGGTTGCGTTTTCGTTTTTTGGTTTTGGCGGGTTTTCCGGATTGGTTATCACTACCCTGAATACCCTGATTTTTGCTGCTATTGTTTTTCAAAAATTTTACGTGCTAAATTTTTTCAAATGTACATGAATTTTGTATCGTTTTTTATTTTCAGGACATAAATTCAGGACAGGACAAGAGCTGACTATTGGATCACAATGAGTTGGCGCACTTCCTCGTTACCATTCAAAACCCGCAGGATGTAATTTCCGCTTGGGGGTGCCGACATAAAATTCCATTTGATTGAACTTTTATTGGCGGTTTTGATAGCATGCCTAAATTCTTCAATCATATTTCCGGATAAATCATACAATAGAAACCGAACCATTGATGGCTCCTCAATACTCAATTCAATATTCAGGAAATCGCCGGCAGGATTTGGGAATACCCCGATTTGAAATGATGGTTTAAAAGTTTCAGGGATTTCTACCGGAGCATCAATCAAACAGGCGGCCCAACCCTTGAAGGCTGGTGCAATCCACTGGTTCATCACCTGTCCATCGAAATCAAATTTATAAATAAACCCCAAAGTTCCTTCCAGAGATTCTGCAGTCCAGAAGTATTCGCCATCAAACCACAATCCCCGGCAATCAGAAGTTGGCGGAGTAAAGCCCTGTTCAGGAATTTCAATCAAATCTGGCCAGCCGGAAAAATCCCAGCACTTTATTTGACCTTCATCGTTTAGCATCCAGTAATATCCGTTGGCAAAAGTGGCTCCCATTACATCTTCATCAAAATTGGCAGTGCCATCTTTTTCACCATTAATATCATACCTGTTGAGATCCCATTCTGCCATATAAAAATAGTTTCCATCCCAGGCCAGACCGTAAAAATAAAAGAGCCACAGATCGTGAACAACCAATTCAATATCTCCGGAAAAAATATCTACTTTATAAACGCAGGGAATAAATGCATCGGTAACATACACCTCATTGTTTATCACTGTCATGTCCTGCAGCCGGTAATTCACATATTCATGATATTGCTGCACATTGCCGCCGGCATCCATCACATACAGCCGGGAATTGAACCCCTGGTAAGCCGTAAAAACCATGAATGGCTGGTTTTGAGCATTGCTATTGAAGTAGCATACAAAGGGTAAAACAGAAAGAAAAAGGATTCGAAGTATGGATTTCACAGCCTGGGGTTTTGGATTAAACAAGTGGGTAAAAAGCATCTTTGATCTGTTTAACGGTGTATGAATTTCCGTGGTAGAGTACGCTAACAATATCAAAACGGGTTTCCAGGTCAATGTCATGTTTTTCGATGTAGCCGTTGGCGGCTTTGATCAGCGATCGTTGTTTGGCGCGGGTCACAAATTCTTCGGGTTCACCAAAGTTGGCAGTCCGCCGGGTTTTAACTTCCACAATGACGAGAAATTCACCGTCTCGTGCAATGATATCGATTTCATTTTTCCCGAAATGCCAGTTGGTTTCCAGGATTTCATAGCCTGCATTTCTGAGGTATTTTTCGGCTAATTCTTCGCCTTTTATTCCGGTTTCGTTGTGGTCTGCCATGGGGGAATTGTTATTGGTTATTCGTTATTGGTTATTCGTTATTGGTTATTCGTTATTCGTTATTTGTTGTCATTCATTGTCATTGATGATCATTTGTTGTCATTTGTTGTCATTGGTGGTCATTTTTTTCGCTATGCGCTTTGCGCTCTGCTCTATGCTCTACGCGCTTTGCTCAATGCGCTCTGCTCTAAGTGCTACGCGCTCTGCTCTAAACGCTTTGCGCTAAGCTCTCATCCCTCAAAACCACATTCTCCCCAACCACCATTCTCATCTTCCTTCCCATCACAAGCGGATAATTCTCAGCAAAATGCCCTGCCGGAAATCCAAAAGCCACCGGATAATCAAATTGAGAAACTGCGTCCATAATTATTTCTTCAACAGTAAAATCAAATCTGGGGGAACCCGGATTTAAGCCTGTAAAACCACCCAGCAACAGCCCATTTAAATGATTTAGTTTGCCGGCCCTTTTCAGGGAAACCATCATCCGGTCAATGCGATACAAATCTTCGCCCACATCTTCCAGAAATAAAATTTTCTCTGTTGTATCAATATCTGAAACCGAACCCGGCAATCCTGAAAAAACAGACAGATTACCACCTGCCAACAATCCCTCTGCATTACCCATTATGTTATGGTTCGATTTTTCAAATCTGTATTCTAAAGGAATTCCTGTTGCGGCTTCAAAAAGTTGCTTAACCGGCTTTGAGGCCATCCCATTTTCCGGAAAGTCAAGTGGCATGGTGCAGTGCAGACTTTCGAAACCGAGGTTAAATAAATGTGCATGAAAAACGGTGATATCGCTGTAACCGGCAATCCACTTTGGTTTCTTTTTAAATGCAGAGAAATCCAACCGGTCGATTATCCTGGCAGAACCATATCCCCCTCTCGAACACAGGATCATTGCTATTTCCGGATCATCCAGCTGACGCTGAAAGTCGGCAGCACGCTGCGCATCATTACCTGCAAGGTAGTTTTCACCTGCCAGTAAGTGCTTACCCAATTTTACCCGGTAACCCAGTTGCCGGATAGTATGCACTGCATTTTCGATGGTTGAACGGGCAATCTTTTTGGCCGGGGTAACCAACCCGACGGTACTTCCAGGCTTGAGTGGCGGAGGAGTTATCATGCTTTAAACGAAAATTTCTGATTCATTTCAACAAAGAAAAAATAAAGATAATACTTTTGTCAAAACCTAATTTTGATATGATAGAAATTTGTGCAAACGGCCTCCAATCAGCACTCAATGCACAAAAGGCCGGAGCCGGAAGGGTGGAGCTCTGCGATAACCTTTACGAGGGCGGTACAACCCCCGGCCCTGCTACCATCAGGCTGGCAAGGAAATATCTCCACATCAGGCTGCATGTGCTGATCAGACCGCGTGGCAGCGATTTTTTGTATGATGAGCTGGAGATGGAAATGATTCGTGAGGACATCCGGTTTTGCAAAGCGACAGGCTGCGATGGTGTGGTTGTAGGTTTTTTACATGCCGATGGGACCGTAGATATTGAGCGCACAAAAGAAATCGTGGAACTGGCCCGCCCCATGAAAGTAACTTTCCACCGAGCGTTTGACATGACACCAGACCCCTTTGCCTCACTTGAAGATATCATCAAAACCGGTGCCGACCGCATCCTCACCTCCGGGCAAAAAAACCTGGCACCGGATGGCCGGAAATTAATTAAGGAATTAATTCAAAAAGCTCGTGACAGCATCATCATCATGCCAGGTGCGGGTATTGACGAAACCAACATAGAAATGATGATCCGGAAGACCGGTGCCCAAGAATTTCACCTTACCGGAATGAGCATGATAAAAAGTAAAATGGTTTTCCGGCGTGAAGGTGTTTTCATGGGTGGACTACCACAAATACCGGAATTTGAGATTGCGATTAGTGATGCGGCAAAAATCAGGAGGATTGTGGAGTTGGATGAGAGGTTTGGGAGGAACCCCTAGAACCATTTAAAAACATCCTAAAATCCGCAAGGATTTTTAAAAGATCAATACTTTGGTATGGGTCCAGAACTCAAAGCAACACTCATTAGAATGATCTGAAATTCGTTTAATTCGATGATGATAAAGAATATGCTTGCGGATTCGAGGAACATCATCAATCCTTACACCCTGCCAATCCCATCCCCAAACGGGTAAATACTCACCATGTTAAAAAACACACAAAAGGCAGGTTGCAGGACAATATTCCCGCTAACTTCAGCCTTTTTATATTTACAAAATCAATATATTTTGAGTTAAAAATAATCACTCCACCTTTACCCGGTTGAACAAAAAAATTATGCAATCCGTTTATATGTTCAAACCTGAATATGTTAAAATCGTAAACTTATGAAAACTTTTTTTACTTCAATTTTTGTAATCCTGATTTCCGCTGCTTCATTCTCCCAACAATTTACCTGGGCTACATCCTACGACCTTGAAGACAGCTACAGTGTTGCCTCCATCGATACAGATGAATCAGGCAACATCATAACTGTTGGGGTTTTTGATCCATCACCAACCTGGACATATTACGGCAGGGTGTATGTTCAGAAAACAGACGCAGTTGGTGATTCCATCTGGACTTACGGCCTGAATGGCATTATTTCGCTGGGGGATATGGAGACCGTTGGCGACAACATTTTAATCATCGGACAATCCAACGGCCAGTTTACCTACCGAGGAACCAATTATGGAGAATATCCGTATTGCATGTTTGTGATTATGCTCGATAGCAACGGTGATGTGCTGTGGCATTTTTCGGAACAGGAAAAGTGGGGACAATATACCAACATCGCAGTTGGCAATACCGGTGATATCGCACTGCATATCAGGGGTGAGGGCAACTCTACAGACTGGATTTATATCATCGACCCGGAAGGAAACATCCTTCAGCAAAAACAAATCAACGATGATTTTACTTTGGTTGCAGATATTGCCTACTATGATGGCTGTGTGTATTTTAACGGAAGTTTTTTTGGGCCCGGAACCACCATGGTTGATACCATCCTTATAGAACTCCCCGAATTTGAAAACGCCAGCATTACAATGGGTTTTGATGAAAACCTCACTGCAAAATGGCTTTATACCGGCCAAACCATAAATAACTCGGTTGGGCAAATAGAAGCTGATGAGCATGGCATTGTGGTATATGAGCCATTGGTTGATAATTTCTTCAACGACATTCATTCACTCACAAGATTTGTTTTTAACGGAGAAGTGCTGGCGGTGGCCGAACTCCCTGCTTACTCCAATTTTTCGGTGTTGCGTCCCGACCTAATCATTTCGCCACAATACATCGGACTTTTTATGCGCAATTCAAACACAGGAAGCGATCACATTGCCCTGATCTATGACAAAGAATTCAACCTGATTTCAGAAAAAGAAGTTACCGGGACGTCATCAATCTGGGGTGGCAGGATTACCCATACCGGAGACGACTTTTTAATCGCTCATGTTCAGGGAGGAACTATCAGTTTTAATGGTGAGATTTCACTTCCTTATGCAGGTACCGGCAACAATATTTATGTGGCAAAAATTGGTGACCTGTCCACAGGAATTCACAGCCACAATCACGATGAAAATAGCTTGATGATTTATCCAAATCCGTCAAGCGATATTATTCGTTTGGAATTTGCCAATGAATTTGACAAGCTTCTAAATGTTTCCATTTTCAATCAATCCGGCCAGCTTGTAATGACAGTGGGGAAAATTGAATCAAGTACAGCAATCAACATCAGCAATTTGGAAACGGGGATTTACCATCTGCGGGGTGAGATGCCAAACGGAGAAACTGCCTATAGCAGATTTACAAAGGTTAGAAGATAATTCAGGCCGCTATCAATTTCCCGGTACAATAGCATTTAAAAGATAGATGTACAAAGCATATCAATTTCAAGATGTAACTACTCTGCTTACTCAGGGGTATTTTTATAGCCGCATAGTTAACAAAGAACCCGGAGAGCGAACAGAACACATCATGTAAAGCTGGAAACAGGTAATAATAAGAGGTGGGCTTTTTGAAATTTGAGTGCGATTGCCCTGCCAAAAAGCTTTACCGTTTTTGGTTTTGAAAAATACCACTATTTTCGCTGCGCAAAAACGAAAATATGGTACTCAACACCACCGACTGGGGCATCATCCTGGTATTTTTTCTGATCTCCATCATTATTGGCATTGTAGCGGCAAAAAAGGCCGGTAAAAACTATGCTGAATTTTTTCTCTCCGGAAGGAACATGCCCTGGTGGCTGCTGGGGGTTTCTATGGTTGCCACCACCTTTTCCTGCGACACCCCCAATCTTGTAACAGATATTGTGAGGCAGAATGGTGTTGCCGGCAACTGGGCATGGTGGGCATTTTTGCTCACAGGCATGCTTACCGTATTTATATACGCCAAACTCTGGCGCCGCTCCAAAGTACTCACCGACCTTGAATTTTATGAAATCCGCTACAGCGGAAAAATGGCTGCTTTCCTGCGTGGTTTCAGGGCCATATATCTTGGGGTGTTTTTTAATATCATTGTGATGGCTTCGGTGTCGCTGGCACTGATCAAGATTGGTGCCGTGATGCTTAACTGGACACCGGTTAAAACCCTGCTGGTGGCCATGACCATCACCATGGTTTACAGCACGCTGGGTGGTTTACGAGGAATTTTACTTACCGATTTTTTCCAGTTTGTGATATCGATGATCGGGGCCGTTGGTGCTGCCGCAATCATCATTAACATGCCCGAAATCGGCGGTATGCACGAACTGGTATCACACGAAAATGTAATCCCAAAACTAAATCTGCTCCCCGATTTCACCAACAACGAAGAATTGATCACCCTGCTGATTTTGCCGCTGGCCGTGCAGTGGTGGAGCGTTTGGTATCCCGGTGCTGAACCCGGCGGTGGTGGGTATATTGCCCAACGGATGCTTTCGGCACGATCAGAAAAGGGTGCCCTGAAAGCCACCATGTTTTTCAATGCGGCACATTATGCGCTGCGCCCCTGGCCCTGGATTATCGTAGGGCTGGCTTCATTGATCGTATTCCCCGACCTGGCATCCATGCGGACGCAATTCCCGGATGTTGACCCGGCCATTATTCAGCACGATTTTGCCTATCCGGCCATGCTTAGCTTCCTACCGAACGGATTCCTCGGACTGGTTGTAGCGGCACTGATAGCAGCATTTATGTCCACCATCTCTACACATTTGAATTGGGGTTCATCATACATTGTTCACGACTTTTACAAGCGATTTATCAAGCCGGAAGCATCAGATCAAAACCTGGTTCTGGCCGGAAGAATATCCACAGTTTTATTGATGATCGTAACCATACTTTTAGCACTATTGCTGAGTAACGCTTTGCAGGCATTCAATATATTGTTGCAGATTGGTGCGGGTACCGGACTGATTTTTATCCTGCGTTGGTTCTGGTGGCGCATCAATGCTTACAGCGAAATTACGGCGATGGTTGTTTCGTTTTTGGTGGCGCTCTACTTCCAGTTTGTGCATCCAAACACAGGCCTGCCGGAGTTGAGCACAGCCCTGCAATTGATTGTTGGGGTATTTTTTACCACCGCAGTCTGGTTGATAGTAACTTTAGTTACACCGGCCGAAAACAAAGACACCTTGCGTGGCTTTTACAAACTGGTTCATCCGGGTGGCCCCGGCTGGAAAAAGGTAATTTTGGAAGCAGAGCAGGAAAACATCGAACTGGAAAAGAGAAAATCCAAAGGATGGGACGTGCCGGTGGGAATCCTTTGCATGATCCTGGGGAGCGTAGCCGTTTACAGCGCACTGTTTGCAACAGGAAACTGGATTTACGGACGAACGATTCCGGCTGTGATATTGACAATTGTAACCATATTTGCCGCCGCACTATTAATGAAAACGTGGAAAAAACTTAGTTTGGAGTAGGGGGATGGGAATTGGTTATCCGTTATTGGTTATTGAGTTATTTCCTCCTTCGCCTTTGGCTTCGGAGGATGAAATAGTTATTCGTTATTGGGTTATTGGTTATTTAGTTATTCGTTATTCATCAAATTCACGGAGCATTAATTTCTTTGGTTAGAATCGCGAGCTGTCAGACAGTTATCTTAGCTATCGTAAAAACCATCATAATTTAAATATTGGCGGAGTTAAAAATGAATACTTACATCAAACTGTCTGACAGCTTCTCAACACTGACGGAAAATTTAAAACTCAAACATCTAACTTCTAAACTCTAACTTCTAACATCCAACATCTAACATCTAAAATCTAAATGCAACACATGAAAAAACCTACACTATTGATCCTTGCTGCCGGAATGGGAAGCCGTTATGGCGGGCTCAAACAAATCGATAAAATTGGCCCATCAGGCGAAGCAATCATTGACTACTCCATTTACGACGCCATCCGCGCCGGATTTGGAAAAGTTGTCATGGTTATCCGCCCGGAACTTGAGGAGGCTTTCAAGAACTTTTTTGGCAACAAGCTGGATGGAAAAATCGAACTTGAGTACGTTTACCAAACCATCGATAATGTTCCGGAAGGCATCGAAATCAATGTTGAGCGAAAAAAACCATGGGGAACAGCTCATGCAATCCTGGTTGCAAAAAATGCCATCAAAGAACCTTTTGTTGCCATTAATGCCGACGATTTTTATAGTGCTGAAGCATACAAAGCTGTTGCTGATTATTTTAAAGCCAACCCAAACAGCTCCGATCATTGTATGGTTGGATATCAGCTTGACGGGACACTTTCTGACCACGGAACAGTATCGCGGGGTGTTTGCCAGACTGATGACCAGGGATTCCTGAAAGCAATTGAGGAGGTTACAAAAATTGGTCTGCACAACAATGAAATTGCCTTTGATGACGGCGAAGGAAACTGGACTCCACTCAGCGGAAAAGTACCCGTTTCGATGAACGTTTGGGGCTTTTATCCGGAAATGTTTGATATTTTTGAAGCAGGATTTGACCGTTTCATAAAAACCGCAAAGGACAATCCCAAAGCTGAATATTACATTGCGTGGCCATTGATGGATATGATGAAAAACAACCAGGGACGCATCAAAGTGTTAAGAACCAATGCAACCTGGTTTGGCGTTACCTACAAAGAAGACAAACAAAGTGCGATAGATAAAATCAATACCCTGGTAAAGCAAGGGGTTTACCCTGATAACCTTTGGAAATAAATGGTATTATCTGATTACAAAACGGACATTAAAAGCATTATCGATCAGTTCGAAATTTCTGGTCAGTTTCATCATGCCGAACCCATAAATGTAGGGCATATCAACGACACAATGCTTGTTAGGACGGTTTTGGAATCCGACCCTGATTATGTTATCCAGAGAATAAACCACCTGATTTTTAAGGATGTTGACAAGTTGATGGAAAATATCCTGCGCGTTACCACCCATATTTCCAAAAAGATAAAGGCCGATAAAAAACTCAGGCTCAAAAAATATGTGGAGTTGGTACGGTCGAAAAAAGGAAATTACTATTACGAAGATATTTCAGGAAACTATTGGCGCTGCTACGTGTATTGTAGGAATGGCGCAGCCAAAAGCAATCTGATTACACCGCTGATGGCCCAGGAGGGCGGTAGAGCACTGGGAAAATTTCAGCACTTTTTATCTGACCTCCCGGGTGGGCCACTCCACGAAACCATCCCCGGTTTTCATAACCTCAGAAAAAGATTTACACAGTTCAACGTAGCATTGCAGGCTGATAAGTTTAACAGAGCAAAAAATGCTGTTGATGAAATAGATGCATTTATTTCCCGCGCCGGCGAAATGCTTGCGGTTTACAAACTGATAACGCAGGGTATATTTCCGCTTCGTGTAACGCACAACGACACCAAGTTTAATAACATCCTTTTCGACGAAGATTCAAATGCGCTGTGCCTCATCGATCTGGATACTGTGATGAATGGCTATGTGCTCTACGATTTTGGTGATGCCATCAGAACATTGGCCAACACCACCGAAGAAGATAATCCTGACCTTGAGCAAGTTGATTTTGATTTTCAACTTTTTGAAGAATTCTCGCAAGGATACCTTCTGGAAACCAGGGAAATCCTAACTGACACCGAAATAAATTATCTTGCTTTTTCGGTGCGGCTGATGACCTACATTATTGCATTGCGCTTTTTGACTGATTATTTGGATGGGGACTCCTACTACAAAACCGAATATGAGAACCATAACCTGAACCGGACAAGAAACCAGCTAAAACTTCTGGAAAAAGTGGAAGAAAATTACGACAGGATGGTTGCTGTTATCGAAATCCCGCATTAGCAATGAACAATTTTGTATATTTTTAAAATACATTTTTGTATATTTGCACTGCAAAATTTTGAGGAATGATACTAAAAACCGAACTTCGTAAGATTGCAATTGTCCAGCAACAAGATCTTGAAAAAGAGTTGGGAACCAACCGTGAAACCGAGGTTAAATTGCAACAAAAATTTGTGACCATCATAAGCGGCATCAGGAGGTGCGGGAAATCAACCTTGGCAAGACAACTTTTACAAAACTTCCAAAAGGTATATTATTTAAATTTTGACGATATCCATCTGGCCAGGTTTGAACTGGAAGATTTTATTAAGCTGGAGGAAATTTTCAGAGCCGAGTTGGGTAGCGATGGTGTGTTCTTTTTTGATGAGATCCAACTTGTGCAAAACTGGGAGCAATACATCAGGCAATTGGTTGATAAGAACGAAAAGGTGCTGATCACCGGATCGAATGCTGCAATGTTCAGCAATGAAATAGGCACAAGGCTCACAGGCCGGCATCTTCCAAAACAATTGTATCCGTTTTCGTATCACGAGTTTCTTGCCTTAAAGGCTAAGACGCACAGCCTGCAACAGTTCGATGAATATTTGAGAAATGGTGGATTTCCGGAATTTCTGAAAATTGGAGATACAGATATTTTAAAGCAGCTTTTTCAGGATATTTTCTACAGGGACATTTTACAGCAAAACGAACTGCGCAATGAAAACGCTGTAAAATCCCTGCTCAGCTATCTGATTTCAAATATCGGGAAGGTAACTTCCTTTAGTAACCTAAAGAAGATTGCCGGTGTTGGCTCAACAAATACGATCACACAAGTAATGCAATTGTTCGAAAATGCGTACTTTATGTTTAACCTGCGCAAATGGGATTATTCCATCAAAAAGCAATTGCTCAATCCCAAAAAAGTGTATTGCATTGATAATGGATTTATCACCGTAAATTCATTTTCATTTAGCGAAAACAGAGGCCGATTGCTGGAAAACCTGGTGTTTATCGAACTAAAAAGAAGAAATGAGGAAATTTACTATTTCAAGGAAAAAGGCGAATGTGATTTTGTCATTAAAAATGGGAACGCCATTTCCGAAGCCATCCAGGTTTGCTATGAGCTAAACCTTGATAACCAGCAACGCAAAATAAACGGGCTGGCTGAGGCAATGAAAAGCTTAAGCCTGAATGAAGGTAAGATACTCACCTTCGACCAGGAAGATCAATTTACAAAAGATGGCTGCTCAATATCTGTTACCCCGGTTTGGAGCTGGTTGCTTAACGTAAATCCCCATAAGGAGTTGATGGATTGAACAACCAATATATGTATTCACATAAACTCCTGTTGCCTCTGTCTGTCGGGTCTGTGGCCAGTTTCCTGTGTGTTGCCGATCTCCGTAGCCCGGAGGCTTCAGTCCCGGGATTAAAAAATTAAAATCATGAAACTGGGAAACCTAACAGGTCTTGAAGACCTGTTAGGTTTACTCGTGCTAATTCTTCCTATAAACAATCGCCACCACGCTCACATCATCGCCACATAAGTTGAT
>CAYNDN010000075.1:0-2595 GCA_964395075.1 uncultured Lentimicrobiaceae bacterium
GCTGAATTCCGGCAGGAATATTTCGACCAATAACAACGCAATCACCAATGACATCAGGCTCAGGGTAATACTTTCGACAATAAATTGCCTGACAAGCTGACTTTTATAGGCACCATGAACTTTTCGAACACCAACCTCCTTTGCTCTGCCTGCCGATCGTGCAGTGGTGAGGTTCATAAAATTGATGCAGGCAATCAAAAGTATAAAAATGGCTATGGCCGAAAAAGTGTAAATGTAGGAAATGTCGCTCGTCGGGGCTACTTCAGCCATTAGTTCAGAGTGTAAATGTATTGATTCGACTGCCTGAAGAAAAGCATTGAATTCCATCTGGAAGTCTTCAAAAACTTCGGGCGATTCACCGGATTCGATGATGATCTTATCCATGATCACTGTTCTGATTTTATTTTCGAAAGCCGCCACATCAGTGCCGTCAACCAGCCTGATATAAGCATAATAAGCCAGCGAACCCCAGTTGTTTTTGGTGTACCAGGGTTCGAGAATTTTCATGGAACTCCACGATATCAGGGCTGGGAAATCGAAATGTGTATTACCCGGTAGGTCGGCGATTACGGCCGAAACTTTTAAGGTAGTTTCGTTATTGAATTTTAACACCTTTCCTACAGGATTGGCATCTTCATACAATTTTCGGGCAAGTGTTTCGGTAAGAACGATGGTGAGCGGTTCGTGAAGTGCTGTTGATAAATCTCCACAAACAGGTTTAAAATTAAAAATGTTGAAGTAGGCCGAGTCAGCCATCATAATATTACTTTCATAAAACTTTTTATCTCCTGCTGAAAGTAAAGCCTCCTGGCTGATATTTCTGAGCCTAACGGCATTTTCTACCTCAGGGTATGATCGTTTTAGTTCAGGGGCAAGGGGTGCCGGTGATACTGCCGCACTAAAAAAATCGCCCGACATCCGGCCATCTACGGCAACTCTGTATATGTTTTCGTGTTCGTGGTGAAAACGGTCATAATTCAATTCATATTCAACATAGATCAGGATAAGGATGCTTGCTGCCATCCCTATGGCCAAACCCAGCAAATTGATCAGCGCAAAGGTCTGGTTTCGAAATAAATTCCTGATGGCAATCTTAAAGTAGTTTCTTATCATGCTGACAACCTTTCCGCAATGGCGTATCATTAATTATGCCACCAGTTACAAAACTTTGATAAATTGGACTTTAGGCCTTGGTGAAAATTATCCAACATCAAAAAGGCTATACTTTTACCCGTAAACTGTGCGGAAACGAGCAAGTGGAATTTAATACCCGGATAAACAAAGAAGCCCGTCGGTTGGACGGGCTTCTGCAAAAACGTTAGGTTTAGTATATTAAACTACGCCTATTCTATCACAAGCTTTTCAATGATCAAACCTTTTTCGTTGGCAGCCTTCAGGAAATAAACACCTTTTTCAAGAGCCGAAAGGTCTATGTAAGTGTCACCATAAGTTGCAGTTTCGAACACAACCTGTCCGGCAGCATTCAAAATCTCAATATTATAGCTATCAGAGGCTGTAATATTGAGCTGTCCGTTGGTTGGGTTGGGGAAAGCTGAGAAAGATGAGGAGCCATCATCCTGAATTCCAAGTGCGCCAACTTTCAGGTCAGTAATCATGGATACTGCACCGGCTTCGAAAATACCCTGGTTGTACTTTCCATCAAAAGCAGCATCCAGATGGTAAACCTGATTTTCAGCAGCTTTGTAAACCATCAGATTCATCATCTCACCCTGTACCAGACCATCAACCTCAGCAGTTGTAAAGTCGTCGCCGTTGGCTACCAACTGAAGATTTTGGTTTCCACCTTTGTATTCCGCAATGCCGGCGATGTTTCCGGAAGCACCGAATAACCCAATGTAGTCACCGGGTTCGATATTCGTAAGCGTGTTGTTTTTAATAGAAATAATGTGCGGGTTGCCAGTATTGGTAACATCCTTCCACGGTGAATTATTTACAAAGGGTTCTACCTGTTGTGAAGGAACAGATGCTTTTGTACTGAAATCAACGGTTACCGGATTCAGCAGGTTGATGAGGTATCCAATACCCGGTTCGATTGTTCCGATGGTATTCAAACCACCTTCGGGCCAGTAAACCAATTGATCCTTCAATTCAAATGCATAAACCAGGTCCTCTCCCATTTCAGCAAAAATATCGGTTGGTAATGAAACCGGTGAAAGCACCGGCATAAAGCTGATGCCTGCCGGCAGGTCAACTGTGGTTTCGGCGGGGAAACCATAGAATTCAAGCATTGTAGGTTGGATGATCTTGATCTTGTAACCTTGGTAAGTATTCCAGTCACCAATCAGGTTAATGTTTTGTGATGGCCAGTATATACCCGTGTTGGAAACCAGGATCACCATATCCTCTTCAATACCGGCCAGCACGGTTTCAAGTGCAGGGACTTCAGGAATGATGAAGGAAGAAATTCCCAGCCAACCGGCATCCAACTCCAATTGCTGGTCAACATCGCTGGCGAATGTGATCATTACCGGAATAACATCTGAGGGAATCTCATATTGTCCCATCACTGTGCCCGTGTACAGATAGCTACCCAGCGGATAATCTCCCGGAACGGTAAGCAGTTGTTCTGCACCA
>CAYNDN010000075.1:2605-13224 GCA_964395075.1 uncultured Lentimicrobiaceae bacterium
TGTGAAATCCTGACCCGGAAAATCTCCCTCGATTTTAATATAAAATGTTGGCTCTATACCATTAATGATATCCCACATGATGGCTTGCCATCCGGTGGCTCCGTCCACAACGCCCCGGCCTGCCCAGTAATCATAGAATCCATCGGGAACCGATGCAGGATCAAGGAAAAATGGATACATGTCGTTGATCATAGGCACATTGGTGGTGGTTTCGCCCATGTCGAGCAAGTAATGTTCTATCAACTCGTCAAGCCGTACCAGAAATCCATTGTTGAGGTCTCCAAGTGCCGGCTCAAAGTCAACCATATTTTCTGACACCATCAATTCGGCAGTTAAAATATCTGGTCTGTAGAAGGTGATAATAACATCAATTTGTTCGGAAGGAACACCCTGGTCACTTTCAATGAAACCTGCATAATCATAAGTTCCGAGCGGGTAGTCACTTGGTACCATCAGGTACTCCTCGGCACCTCCAAACAAATATTGCAGGCCGTCAACAAGCGTAAAGGATTGAGCATCTTTGACGGGTTCTTCAACTTTTATATAAAATGTGGGTTCGTTTCCGTTGATGATCTCCCACATAACTCCCTGCCAGCTACCGGCTCCTTCAACAACACCGCGGTTGGCCCAATAATCGTAAAAACCATCAGGCACGCTTGATGGGTCAAGGTAAAACGGGAACATTTCCAACGCAAGCGGAAGATTCGTTGCTGTTTCATCGCCGAGGTTCAAATGATATGTATCGTGATTAAGATTAAGTCCAACATTAAACCCTTCTGCAAGACTTCCCGGAACATCCCACCAATCAAAGAGGTTGGTTGTACCCTCCAGGTCAACATAATCGAAGAATACAAAAGGAGCCCCTTCCTGTGTAATGGTGAAGAATTCTTCAGGATTTAATGCATCCGGGGCAGATATGGTTAAAGTAGCAGTTCGTTCCTGGTCTGAATTATTGGCTTCATAATCCACTGTAATCAAAGCATCGCCACTTCCGGTTGTTGTTGCCGGGTTGGCCCATGCTGCATCAGAGGTAATTTCCCAATCTACGCCAACAAGGCCAGTAAAATCAATTTCAAAATTTGTTGAACCACTTGTATAAGGTACCATAACAGCATCAGGGTTGATGATCATATCGGGGCTACCCAATTCAATATTTACACCTTTTGAATGATCGGGGGTTTGAACTGTAACAATTCCCTGGAACAATCCGGGATCAAAAGTTAGTGAGGCTGGGGTGGTAAATGATACAGTAACAGTTTGTGAGCCATCTGCATCAATCAAATCAATAAATACCGGATCGATGGTAATATCACCGGACGCAATCACATTGCCATTTTGATCAGTGAGGTCTGATGCAAAAATATTAACATCAACAAGAGGCGTTTCACCACCTGTTTCCATAACATCAAATGAAAATTCGTAGAAAGTGCTATATTCGAAAGGATTGAAAGTTACCAAATTGGGGTTTAACTCCATTTGGGGTATAGGTGTTGGGGGAACTACGATGATCACGTTCAGGCCTCCGATTGCATTCACAAAACCGGTTGCACCAATTGGCGTGAATGGCGGCACATCTTCAAGCAGGAAGCATTCTTCATCAGTCAGCTCACCCTCAAGAAATGTTTGATAACAAATTTCGGCAGGCTCAGGATCGAGGCAAGTGTTTTTAAACTCAACGCTGTAGTTGGTTGATTCCTGCACTTCAACTGTCAACTCATAAAAATCTCCTGTGATGGAAGTCCACTCCGAAAGGGGAATATTGGTGTACCATGCATTGCCGTTCCAGCCAGCCTGGTTTCCGAGCTCATCAGAAACGGAAAACTCAAAACAGTCATCGGCTTTGCTACCGTAAGGATCTGTATCGAGGGAAATCTTGAGCGTACTTCCAACAGGCACTTGCTGTGTTTGGAGGCATAAGAGTGCGAGGGCAGTTTCCATATTGGCTCCCTGACCACCCCAGTCATCCCAGTAGTAATTATCGTTAATGTCAGTTTTATATAAGCTTTCAACGGTATTGTAAAGTTCTACATACCAGTCTCCACCGGAGAAAATTGTTTTATTGCTCAGAGCCATGGCTTTGGCAAAGCCATACAGATAGTAGTAATATCCGCCACCACTATAGATTTGTCCACCACCGATACTTGCCGGATTAATCAGTTGATATAATGTAAAATTATCTAGGTAGTTCAGGAACTCAGTTTTCAGGGTAGAAGCACCTGCAACTCCATGGCTACCTGTCAAAACTGCTCCCCAGGTACCGGCACAGGTCATACCCTGAGGACGTGTTCCGCAGGATTGGTAACCTACATATGCGTAATCACCTGAAGTACATTTCCTTCCTTGTAGGTGGTTGAAAATTTTGTTCCAGATGTCTTTATCGGTGTAGTCCATAATGTCAAGTGCCAGAAAAACCCACTGATTTACTGACATATCACCGGTATATTCACCAGTATAGTTTCTGTTATACCTCCAGCTTGCCGCATTCCAGTTAACGTTCACATCCTGGGTATAATAGTTTAGACCGCTGAGGGCAGCGGCTTCGATATCTGTTTTTAACTGCCCGGAAATAAACCCGCCGCCATTGAGCGGTACTTCGAGGGCAAGTTGCAGCGAAAAAACACACATGGCAGTTTCGTAGCCATAGCTGTTGCTGCCGAAAGCTCCGATGTGCGTACCGCTCATTACCTGCATACCCAATATGTAATCGATGGCATTTTGAACTACTGTTCCATGCACGGGATCGTCGATATTATGTCCGTTTTGCAAAAATGCCTGCAGGCATAAAGCTGAAATTCCGGCACCACCCCAATCGCCCGGGGTTTTTGTCATTTCAGGAATGTTGTCAGGATCGATACTAATGCCTTTTTCAGGATTGTATCCCTTTGTTGTTGACTGGGTTGAAGCCAGATAGGCTAACCCCTTTTCGATAAGGATGCTTTTTTGCGCTTGCGACTGAATGCCAAAGAGCATGAAACATCCCGTTAGAAAAACTAACAGTAAACATTTGATTTTCATTTTGAATCCTCCTAATTTAATTTTGAATAAAAAAATGTGGGTTATTTAGATTTAAAAATCATTTTCCTTTTTTTCATGGTAGTACTATCGGGCAAACCGGCAATTTGCTCGAGTGCCAGGATTGCATAAGCGGTAACCAATACAGGGTTATTTTCCCACCAGCGGCCATTGTCGTTGAGCCAAAATCCTTCAGGTTTTTGTACTTTAATAATTTGATTGGCAAGTTCATTGCGCCATTCATGCGATTCACCATCCTGATCGGTTAAAATCTCTTCACCAAAGGCGTCCAGCGATTTTGCCATAGTTTGATAATAATAATACAAACCCTGGTTTTCCATTCGCGGGGTAGTTTCAACGGCATAATTTGATCTGATCCAGTTATAAGCAGCTTCAACCCGCTCATCGTTCTTATCAACGTTTGCATAAATCAGGCTTTTTAACCCTGCATACGTCATGCTTCCATAAGAGTCAGTACCTCCTGCTTTACTGGCACCGGGTTCATACATAAATCCTCCGTCGTTTGCAGCATACGACTCAGGGTTTACGCTTTGCAGGTTTTGGCACTTGGCTAAAAAAACCAGTGCTTTGTCATAAAACAACTTTTTATTTTGCATTCGCTGCTTTTCTTCAGCAGTTAGCTTGTTTTCCGGGTCAACATTTTTCATATCATCCAACGACATGGCTTCGATAGCCCATTGGAGATTAGATAGGTCGGGACGCTCATCACCACCATAACCTACACCGCCGTAAAAGGTGCTGTCGGTCGTAAAATCATCACTTTCATCAATCTGCAACCCTATCAAATAGGCCTCAGCATTTTCAATGATCACATCAAATTCGGAGAAATTGGCATCTTTAAAGGCTACCAAACAAATGGATGTATTATAATTGGGCATATCATCAAGATAAATGCCACCATCTGGCTTTACACAGCTTTTCAGGAATTCGAACCCGTTTTTAATTACCGGTTCGTTGATAGAAATACTGGGGTGTGCCCGCAGATAAGACGACAATACCAGGGCCGTGATTGCCGGGTAATGTTGCCATGAGCCATCATCCTCCTGCTGACTGTGTAGCCATTTGAGGCCTTCCTTAATTGAATGATCGATTTCTTTGGCAAGCGAAAGGTCCACTTTGGGTTTGGTGGCCTGTGCTTTTGTTTGCTGTAAGGGAAAAAGAAATACAATTGCAATAAAAAAATATGTACAAAATTTATGCATAAAATAATATTTAGAATTTCTCAATGATTAGTGTAACATTTTTACCTACAGTCAGTTTCGCATCCTTATTCACATAAAAAAGTTCGTCGTTATACTTGGATTGCGCATTTAACTCCATCATAGCCACAGGATCGTGATACGTTGCAATCATGGATACGTCGGGATCAACAACAACATGGCCGCTAATATGGGTAACAGCACCACGAAATAGCCAGGTGGATGGTGCTATTGTTTGGTGAATTGACTCATCGTAAATGAAATCCTCCAACGGTTTTTTTTCGGTTACTCCGGCAGATTCAAAGGCAAGGAAAATTTTCACTGCATCGCCTTCCGTCTCAATATTAAAAAACTGATCATTATTATCATCTTGTGCAGGGTCATCAGGAACTTCATTTACAGGATCGAGGCCAAGCAGCAAAAGGGCTGTTTGGAATTCGAGCGGTGAAACGTTTGTGATTAGCAGGCTTTCATGAACTTTGCCTTCACTCCGGCATAATATAACCTCTATAAGGCCTTCGCTCATGTTGATTTTACCTGGTATTTCAACCGTTCCATCAGCAGTATTAATAGTCATCTCACTAAGTTGATAGAGATCTTCACCAATTTTTTTGAGAATTTCTTCAGGGTTGTTTTGTTGAGCAATAACATTTGGAATAATAAGCAACATGGCCAAGATTAAACTGCAAATACTCCACAAAAATGACATGGAATTACGTTTATTTTCTTCCGTTTTTTTTAACATTTTAATTAATATTGAAACTCACTTGTTAGAATTACCTACAAAACTATTAAAAATAAGTATTAATTCCTAAAAATAAATTTCATTTACTTTTGCAAGATACTGGAATTTATTAAAACATCAACACACTAACGCAACATCATTATGAAATTTAAGATATGGATTACCCCGGTATTTTTATTGATTGCAGTATTTAACTGTGTAAATTTAAATGCCCAGGACAAACCGGTAAGACAAGATTCACTGAGGGTAATCACCGTTGATGAGGTTGTGATTACAGCAAATCGTTACGACAACAAAATCCTTAACACGGGAGCTTCGGTAGAGGTTTTACGTGAGGCTCAGATCACCAAACTTCCAGCAAGGAATTTTTCGGATGTACTTGGATTTATTCCCGGCTTGTATGCTGCCTCCAGTGATGGCATGGGGCTCAATCCGCAAATCAGCTTACGGGGATTTTACGGCGGTGGAGAAGCCGAATACCTCACCGTGCTGATTGACGGCATTCCGGTTAATGACTTAGAAACCGGCCTGGTGGGGTGGAACCAGATACCGTTGAACCAGATAAAACAGGTGGAGCTGCTCAAAGGAGGATCATCCACACTTTACGGCGATGCTGCGATGGGCGGGGTAATAAACATCAGGACTTTGAAAAGCGACAGCAAATTTACAACCGCAAATATTGGATATGGTTCATACAACACCTACAATATTGGCGCAACACATGGCGGTAATTTGGGCAAGGGATCTTATGAAATTTATGCCAACAATAGTGCAACCGATGGTTTCAGGGAGCATAGCCAATGGAATTCCATAAATTTTGGAGGGAAGGTAAAACTTCCTGTCAGCTCCAATTCAACCATTGCTTTCAGCACCTACAACCAAATACTTAATTCTGATGAACCTGGGTTTTTAACTGAAGACACTTTAAATTTTAACAGGGAACAGTCTTTACCCTATTTCAGGGAAGATGGTAAGGATCAACAAAATTACCTGGCCAGCCTGACTTTTAACAGTAAGGTAAATCCAAATGCCGATTTGGGTATCAACCTGAGCTATCAACGTAAAAACACCGAACTATTCCGTACTTTCGGCCAGTATCCCAACATACTGATTTTATCAGGGGAAAATATGTTTCCCGCTGGCATTTATGATACCACAGTTTATGGAAACACCAAAAAGCGCGAGCTTACCACCGAGCAAATCAATCTGGCTATCAGAATGGTGAGTCGGATTCCTGAAATCAACGCCACAATCACAGGCGGTATAGAAGCCGATTATGGCGCCTACGATAATGAATACCGGGATGTTTTCAGGGGATTTGAAAACGATTACGCCAATAATTTTCACGCCTGGGATTCATTAGACACCAAAGGCGGAGGGTATCGGTTTAAGTCGGCAGCTTATCTGAACGGTGAAATTCAGCTCGCTCAACCCCTTAAACTTTTGGCCGGCCTGAGATACGATTTGATTTCTGATGATTTTGACAGTGAAGTTCCTGATACAACTTTTAGTAAAAATAACTCGGCAATCACCCCGAAAGTGGCCCTCAACCTGAGCACCGGCGAAACCGATAATTATGCCGGAAGCATTTTCATCAGCTACAGCCATGCGTTCAAGGCCCCTACAATCGATCAACGTACAGATAATAAAAGATTAAATTATTTTCTGTTTATCCAGCCCGACCCTTCCAATCCTGGCTTTCTTTTTCCAAACCCGACCAAAGCCGACCCCTTCTCAAACCCGGATTTAAAACCGCAAAGAAGTATCAACTACGAACTTGGAACTTACCAGTATTTTCGTTTTTCGGATGCGGTGAGCGGCGAGATAAACATTGCCGGGTATTTTATTTCTGTAAAAGATGAAATTGATTTCGACCAGACGACCCAACAATATAGAAACATTATCAACACCGAACACACCGGACTGGAAACCAGCATCAGGCTGAATGTACATAAAAACTGGTCGGGATTTCTGAGTTATGCTTTTGCCGAAGTAAAGTTTGCTGACGGCGACGATGAAGGCAACACCTTGAAAGGAATCCCAAAAAATGTTATTATGGCTGGGATTGCTTATGCCCCCAAACTAGGATTTGGCGGCACACTGGTTTTAAACGGTGCCAATGGCATTTACTTAGACGATGCGAATACCACTAAACTTGACGGACATGTTGTGGTAAACACCAGATTGGATTACACCTTTGATTTTGCTACCATTTACCTTGATGTAAATAACACATTCAACACCTCATATAACTCAACTGGTTATATGCTTGATGGTCAGAAGTATTTGTATCCGGCAATGGGAAAGTTTTTAAAAGCTGGTGTAAACTTTAGTTTTTGATTATTTTTTTTGATTTCTTCGGGTCTGAGTAATATCTTCGCTTGTGATTTCTTTGCGAATAGTTAGTATTTTTAATTCGAATTTTAACCAAATAAATTCAGGCTTATGAAAAAGTATTTTACCTTATCAATGCTGTTCACATTGCTGTGTGGAGTGATTTTCGGACAGGTTGTAACCGGAACTATTTATGATGCAAAATTTGACAGGCCTGTTGCCAATGCCAGCATTCAACTCGTTGAGACAGGTCAGGGTGATTACACCGATGAATCCGGACAATTCGAAATTGAAAATGTGAATCCCGGCACATACACCCTTAGGGTTTCGCTGGTGGGCTACCTCATAGATGAAAAAGAAGTTGAGGTTACCAGTGCCGGAATTACCGGCTACCAGGTGTATCTTCAGCCCACCAATATCACCCTCAACAACGAGTTTGTGATAACAGCCCGGCGTATTGAAACCAGTGATTTTTCTTCTCCCGAGGCCATCACGGTCATCAACAGCAAGCAACTCAACCAGGAATCAGCGCGCTCAACACCTGAAGCCCTGGAAGGCGCCACCGGCGTGTATGTGCAAAAAACAAATCATGGCGGCGGATCACCGTATATCAGGGGGCTTGCGGGAAACCAAAACCTGCTTATGATTGACGGGATCAGGCTCAACAATGCCACCTACCGGTATGGCCCCAACCAATATTTAAATACTGTTGACCCACAAACATTGAGCACCATTGACGTGGTAAGGGGAGCCGGTTCCATACTTTATGGCAGCGATGCAATGGGTGGAGTGGTAAACCTGATCACCAAAAATCCAGCCTATTCCCACAACGGATTTAAAGTTGGCGGAAATATTTACGGCAAATGGATGAGCGACGACATGCAGAAAACTGGCAGGGGCGAGATAAACCTGGCCGGAAAAAATATAGCGTTCACCGGGGGAATTTCTTACAGCGATTTCGGAGATATTTATGGAGGTGATACAACCGGAAAACAAACCCCAACAGGCTACCAGGAGTTTTCGGGGGACATGAAACTGCGTATGCGTCTTTCATCGAACCAGGAACTAACCTTAGCTTATCAGTACGACAAACAAACTGATGTGCCGAGATACGACAAATTGATTGCCAACTACGACAAATATCATTTTGATCCCCAAATCAGACAATTGGGATATGCCAGGTTAAAATCGAACTACCAAAATAAGTGGGTCAGACAGGTTACAATTACAGGATCTTATAACTTGTCGGACGAAACCCGCACCAAACAAAAAGAAGGATCAACAAAAATTTCCAACGAACATGATCTGGTAAAAACCTACGGAGCAACTGTTGAAGTAAATTCGATGCCTTCAAAAAACTGGAATTTTGTTTCGGGAGTGGAATATTATTATGATAAAGTGAACAGTGAAAAAACAGATACAGAAAATGGCAATATAACCGAAGAACGCGGATATTACCCAGACGGGGCAACATCATCAAGCATTGCTGTTTACACATCTCACACTTTGGACGTAAGTAAATTTTCTTTCATATTGGGTGGCCGTTTTAATGCTTATCAGATCAAAGCTGAAGACTCCAAATTTGAAGATGTCGATGTAAACCCATCGGCGCTCGTGGGTAGTTCTTCTGTAATTTACCATCTCAATGAAAACCATAATTTCATTGGATCTGTCTATTCCGCTTTCAGGGCGCCCAACCTGAACGACCTGAGTAGCTTTGGAAGTTTTAACGCAGGCATTGAAGTACCCAATCCTGATCTGGCTCCCGAGAAATCACTCAATTTTGAATTGGGTGCGAAGGCTAAATATGAAAAATTTTCCGGGTCGGTATTTGCCTTCCAAAGCAGATTAACCGATCTGATCAGCCGGGTTGAAGCAACCTACGAAGAAAATGATTCCATTGACGGCGAAAAAGTGTACACAAAGAAAAATTTTGCCGAGTCATATATCCAGGGGGTCGAGGCAGAAATTCAGTATGAGATTACCACAAATTTTACAGCTTATGGTAACATTACCTATACATACGGGCAAAATGAAACAGCCGGAGAACCCATGCGCCGTGTCCCTCCTCTAAATGGGAAACTCGGTATTTATTATCAGCACGATTCTGGCTTCTGGGGTAAACTCGAATGGTTGAGCGCCGGCAAACAGGACAGGCTGGCAAGCGGCGACATCAGCGATACCCGGATACCTGAGGGAGGCACCCCGGCATGGAACAGGCTTGATTTAAGAGCCGGCTATTCCTTGAAATGGCTAACACTCACTACAGGCCTCAACAACATTTTTGATGAAGATTACCGGATTCACGGCTCAGGCATCAATGGCTATGGACGAAGTCTGTGGCTTGCTTTGCAGGTTGGGTTTTAATTATTACTACTCAAATAAAAAAAAACCCCGGATTTAAATTTTTCCGGGGTTTTTTATGTCTAACCTACAAATTTCAAGTCAAAAATATTTTGCTTATCTGAAAATTAGTTCTACTTTTGCAGCCCCAATTTCGGGGAGGTACATAAAATTGAATAGAAATAACTGATTAATAAATGGATACCTTAAGCTACAAGACCGTAAGTGCCAATAGCGAAACCGTTAAAAAAGAATGGGTTGTTATTGATGCTGAGAATCAAATTCTGGGAAGATTAGCCACGGCCACGGCAATGATACTTCGTGGCAAAAACAAACCTTCTTTTACTCCGCATGTTGATTGCGGTGACAATGTCATAATCATCAATGCCGAAAAAGTTAGGCTTACCGGTAATAAAATGACTCAAAAACAATATGTTAGTCACTCAGGTTATCCTGGTGGCCAAAAAGTGATCAACCCGCAACATTTGATGCAAAAAAAGCCCACAGCAGTAGTTGAATACGCTGTTAAAGGTATGCTTCCAAAAAACAGGCTTGGAAGAGCCATCTTCAAAAACCTGCATGTTTATGCCGGTGCGGAGCATAATCACGAAGCACAGAAACCGAGGGAAGTAAAAATCAACGAAATTAAATAGTAATGGAAGTTATTAATGCATTAGGCAGGAGAAAAACTGCAGTTGCACGGATTTATCTGAAACCAGGCAACGGTATAATTAAAATAAACAACAGGGAATTAGAAGAATATTTTCCGTCACCTACCCTACAGTATGTTGCCCGACAGGCACTTGAACTCACCAACAACACCAACAAATACGATGTGGAAGCCAATCTTGATGGTGGTGGAATGAAAGGACAGGTTGAAGCTTTCCGCTTAGGCCTTTCAAGAGCCATTCTTAAAGACCCCATAGAAGGCCAACGATGCGGCGATCAGCAGGACGGCAAGAGCC
>CAYNDN010000076.1:0-13213 GCA_964395075.1 uncultured Lentimicrobiaceae bacterium
GGTGATAACATCAGTATTCGTGGTCAGCGTAGCGAAGGTACGGTTTATTACATTGATGGTATGCGTGTAATCGGTTCGCTTGCATTACCCGAATCTGCCATTGAGCAGGTTTCTGTTATCCTTGGTGGGGTTCCCGCCAGATATGGCGATGCAACAGGTGGTATTATCAGCGCCACCACCAAAGGCCCGGCAAGTGAGTTTGGAGTGGGTCTCGAAGCCCAAACATCGCAGTTCCTTGATGCTTTTGGTTACAACAGGTTGGGCATGAGCATGCAGGGGCCAATCATCAAAAGAACAGAACCGGATGGCGGAAAAACATCACTTCTTGGTTACTTCCTGGCTGGCGACTTTGTTTACAGGAAAGATGGTAGCCCGTCAGCTAAAGGTACAATCAACAAAATAACTGATGATTATGAAAGTGAATTAAGATTGAATCCAAAAAGAATTGGTTCAACCGGTACTTTTGATCACTCTTCGCTATACGCGACAATGGATGACATCGAAGAAGTTACCAATACGCAAAATACCGAAAGAACGAATATCAGCCTTTCAGGTAACCTTCGCCTGAGGGCTTCTCCAACCATCGATATTACTGTGGGAGGTTCTTTCAATTTGCAGGATTATAACGCATTCAGCTACTATAATTCGCTGTTTAACTGGGAAAATAATCCACACGTAAGTAATAATACATGGCGGGTATATGGACGTCTTACACATCGTTTCCCGGTACATAAAGAAAGTACTTCACTAGTTAAGAATGTTTTTTACGATTTTCAGGTTGATTATTCAGAGTTTAACCAAACCATAGAAGATGAAACACATGGTGATGATCTTTTTAATTATGGTTATCTTGGTAAATTTGAGACGCATAAAATTCGTTCCTATGAGCTAGGCTCTGATACTGTAAATGGTAATATTTATACAAATATTTGGAAACAAAACGATTGGGCCGACACAGCATTTACATACCTGCCCTATGACATCAACCCTACGGTTGCCCGTTATACCGAACAGTTTTATGAAGAGTTTGGAATACCTGATCGTTATACTGAAGTTCAGGGTGATGGTAATGGTTTGCTCAATGGAGAGCCACCCGGTAATGTTTATACCATGTGGGGCAATATCGGTGCACAATACAACGGCTACCAGGTTACGGATAATTCCCAGATTGGTGTCTCAGCCAACCTATCTGCTGATATTGGAAATCATGCCATTAAATTTGGTTTGCAATATGAAAAGTTAACCTACAGAGCTTATGGATATGAACCTGTAGGACTTTGGTCGATCATGAGAGACTTATCAAATTTCCATATCCAAAACCTGGACCTTGATAACCCGGAGCTTGTTCAAATCGATGGTGTGTTTCAGGATACTATCAATTATCCAAGATTATACAGTTTTACTGACCACAAAGTATTTGATATTAACCTTCGGCAAAAGCTTGGACTCAACCTTCAGGGCACAGATTGGATTGATATCGATTCTTATGATCCAAATACGCAAACCATCAGCTATATCGATCCGGATGGAAACATTATTAAAGATGTTCCTGTGGATGGCGGATTATCAATCGATATGTTTAGCCCTGATGAATTGTTGAATAACGGGAACAATTATGTGTATTATTACGGATATGACCCTTATGGCAACAAACATTCAAGCCGCCCTGCTTTTGATGATTTCTTCAATAAAACAGAGAGTATTTTGATGCCAAATGGTCAGAATAAAGAATATTATACCCGCGGAATTCAGGCTTTTGAGCCGATTTACGGAGCCATTTATGTGCAGGACGAATTTGCTTTTGACGACCTACACTTCAATGTTGGTTTTCGTGTTGACCGTTTTGACGCCAACCAGAATGTATTGAAAGACCCGTATTTGTTCTATTCGGCATACACTGTTGCTGAACAGCAAAAAACTTTTGACGGACAGTCACACCCCTCCAACATCACTGATGATGCTGTGATTTACGTTGATAATGCAGATAACCCTTCCAATATCCTGGGGTATCGTATCGAAGACACATGGTATAATTCACAGGGAGGTGTAGTTACAAACCCGGATGTTATTGCCGCCGGGACAGGTATTACACCCTGGCTGAAGAATCCTTCTCAAACCGATATGTCAGCTGATGCTTTTGAGGATTATGATCCTCAGTTGACCTTTACACCCCGAATTTCATTCGCGTTCCCAATTTCTGATGAAGCACAGTTTTTTGCACATTACGACATTCTTACACAGCGTCCTACCAGTGCATTAAGGATGGACCCGACCCAGTATTTATTTATCGAAAATCAGGGAGCTATTAACAATCCTAATCTAAAATCACAAAGAACCATCGACTATGAATTTGGGTTCCAACAAAAGGTAAGTAATACTTCTTCGTTGAAGATTTCTGCATTTTTCCGTGAATTTCGTGACCAAATCCAGTATTTTAGGTTTAATGGTGCTTACACAGGAAGAGGTGTAGATTATTATGATTCCTATTCAAACCTTGACTTTGCAACTGTAAAAGGTTTAACTGTGGAATATGACCTGCGCCGCACAAACAATGTTCGTGCAAGGCTGAGTTATACACTTCAGTTTGCCGAAGGTACCGGTTCCAGTCCAAATACTGCCTCTGCACTTGTTAATGCCGGTTTACCAAATCTACGTACAATCTTCCCGTTGAATTGGGACAGACGACACTCATTTAATGTTGTTTTGGATTACAGGTTTGGTGAAGGTAAAAACTATAATGGCCCCAGTACAACAAGACCAATCAAAGGAACCGACCAGGTTAAAACAACACAGTGGTTAAAAAATACTGGAGTAAACTTTACATTGAGCGGTGGGTCGGGAGAGCCCTATACACGTGCTGAAAACATCATCGGTGTTTATGCCGGTGGTGGCGGATACGTACTTGATGGTACAATTAATGGTTCCAGGTTACCCTGGCAGTTCAGGATTGATGGACGTGTTGACAAGGATATTGACATCTCAAAAAATCCTGAATCAAGAACCTATCTTAATGTTTATTTACAGGTACTCAACCTGCTTGATACCCGGAATATTATTGATGTATATCCTGCAACCGGCAGTGCTGATGATGATGGCTATCTTAACTCATTGTTGTTTGCCAATGAGGCACCTACAAGCAGGGAAGCCTATGTTGATCTCTATACCTTGCGGATGAATACACCATTTAATTATAGTACGCCACGGCAAATACGTTTGGGTGTGATCTTCAATTTCTAACCAAAAGATTATAAAAAGGAAAAAAATAAAATATGATAAAGATGAGATACATATTACGAACCATGCTACTTTCCTTGATTCTTTTGTTGCTTACACAAGGAAACTATGCAGAAGAACAGCAGGATGTAAATAACCAACAGAATTTAAAAGCAAGTGCTGCTGGATGCTCGGCTGGTGGTTCATTCGCATTTCTCGATGTAAACAATATTCGCGCCCGTATCAATACAGGTGGTGATATGTGGTGGAACTTCGACCGTGCTGAGTATTATGTGCCGGCCAACACGACGCAAACCTCCATGTTTTCTGCATCTCTCTGGATTGGAGGCCTCGATGTTAATGGTCAGCTTAAGCTTGCAGCCCAGCGTTATCGCCAGGTTGGTATCGATTACTGGCCAGGCCCGCTTTCGAGAGTTGATGCCTCAGTTGATGCTAATACCTGTGCCGAATACGACAAAATGTTTGAGATTACCAGGGCGGAAGTTGATGCTTTTTTGGCCTGGTATAACAGCGACGATCCGGCAGAAGAATTTCCAAATTATTCCATTCCAAAATCAATTACAGAATGGCCGGCAACTCCTGATAATGCTGAGGAATTGGATCAAAGCATCTATCTTGCTCCATTTTACGATAATGATGATGATGGACAATACGAACCGGATGCGGGTGATTATCCTTATTATGATATCGATAATAGTTTGTGTAGGACACTGACACCTACCATGGATGCAGATTTTTACTATCCTGATGAACAGGATAACTGGAAGTATGGTATCCTTGCCGACCAGGTAATAAAAGGTGACCAGACGCTATGGTGGGTATTCAATGATAAAGGAGATATTCATACCGAAACCAGTGGTGCTCCCATCGGTATGGAAATCAGGGCTCAGGCATTTGGTTTTGCAACCAATGATGAAGTGAATAACATGACGTTTTATAGTTATGAAATTATAAACCGTTCAACTTTCAGGCTTACCAATACCTACTTCAGCCAGTGGGTTGATACTGACCTTGGCTATGCCTGGGATGATTACGTGGGTTGTGATGTTGCCCGCGGGTTGGGATACTGTTACAATGGTTTCCCGGTGGATGGCTCCGGTGAGGTTGAAGCTTACGGTGAACAACCACCTGCCATTGGTGTTGACTTCTTCCAGGGACCTTACATGGATCCCGATGATAATGACAATCCAAAATATCAATTTGTAACCAACGCACAGGGCGATACAATCGATCAAATACAACTTTGTGATGTGAGTATCAATGGAATTAACTTTGGTGATGGTATTGTTGATAATGAACGATTTGGTATGCGCAGATATGTTTACCACAACAATACTTCTGCCAACCAATATACCACTGACCCCCAGACAGCACCGGAATATTACAACTATTTGCGCGGAATTTGGAAAGATAATTCGACAATGTTGTATGGAGGTACTGCGCATCAGGCTGACCCAAAAGCTGTTGGCCCCGAAACCGACTTTATGTTCCCCGGCGATACCGACCCATGTAACTGGGGTACCGGTGGTGTACCTCCCAACGATGGTTTCAACCAAAATGGTAAATTCTGGACAGAGGAAACAGAGAACAACCAGCCTGGAGACCGCCGCTTTATGCAATCGGCCGGGCCTTTCGACCTGGAAGCAGGTGCTGTAAACTATATCACCGTTGGTATTCCATGGGCAAGGGCATCATCAGGTGGGCCATGGGCATCTGTGCTGTTACTTCGGGTTGTGGATGATAAGGCACAGGCTTTGTTTGATAACTGCTTTAAGGTGCTTGATGGGCCAAGTGCTCCGGATCTGACCTTCCTCGAACTAAGCAATAAACTGGTTGTTACGATTTCGAACAGAAAAGGTTCCAATAATTACTTAGAGGCATATTCTGAAATTGATCCAAATATCCAGCTTTTAGAGGATACAACCGGCGCGCGTACCCCGGAAGAGGAAGACTCTTTGAAAACATACCGTTTTGAAGGATACCAGATTTATCAGGTGCGCCGGCCAGATATTGGCCCGGATGAACTTGATGATCCTGATGTGGCCAGGCTTGTTGCTCAGTTTGACAAGAAAAACGGGATTACCGAAATTATCAACTTCGAGTTTGATGGAGACCTTGGTGCCAGTGTTCCTGTTAGAAAGGTTGCTGGTGGTGATGAGGGAATCAGTCATACATTTGAACTTCAACAAGATGTATTTTCTGACAAGGATCCTAAATTGATTAACCATAAGCAGTATTACTTTACGGCTTTGGCTTACGCATATAATGAATATGCACCATACTCACAGGATCCCGGAATTGAAAACGGATTGTACGGCCAAAAGCTTCCTTATCTCGCCGGTAGAAAAAATATTAAAGTTTACACTGCTATTCCGCATAAACCTGTGAACGGTCTAATAAGCAACTCAAGTTATGGCGACAGATTCAAAATCACCAGAGTCCAGGGTAATGGAAATGGAGGTTTTGAACTCGAAATGGAAACCTCTACCGTTGAGGAAATTCTCGCCAAACCCCCAATCACATATACCTGGGATGAAATGGCCGGTCACTATGTTACAGATGATACCATTGGTTCGGAAAATTATCCCATCGCTTATGAAATTGACTACATCAAAAATTTCGGTCCGCTTAATGTTAAAGTTGTTGATCCGCTGGATATGACAAGTGGTGAGTACACCCTTACTTTTACAGATGTTGAACAGCCTTCAAATACCGATTCGCAAGGGAATGTTACCCTTACCGATTCGTTACGTATTTTGGATTCGAAATGGATACTTACGGATGGCAATGGAAATATGTGGAAATCCGACACTTCAATCACCGTACGCAATGAGCAGGTGATCCCGGAACTGGGTATCTCTATTGATATCGAACAAATTCCATCACCAGGTAGCTCTGCCTCTCAAAATAATGGTCTCATCAACGCATCCTTAACGTTTACCGATAGTTCTCAGAGATGGTTCTACGGCGTTCCTGATTTCGATGTGCCAGCCAGCCCTTTTAACTGGATTCGCTCCGGTGTTTATAAAGATGATGCAAATACACAGTTTAACGACTGGAGGATGTCGCTTGATCAACCCTGGGATGCCGGTCAGAATTATGAAAAATTAATCGGTGGTACATGGGCACCATACAGCTTAACTGCTGATATGGGTGAATTTGATGAGGCGCCTGCTTACAATCCTTTTTCAAGGGATAAAGTAAAATTATCATTGTTGGCAAGTGTTGATGTTGTTTTGACATCAGACAAATCTAAATGGACAAGATGTCCCGTAATAGAAACTTGCCCTGATGATAATCTGGCTCAGGGTGGAGCTGAGAAATTCAGACTAAGGAAATCTCCTTCCATTGATAAGAACGGTAATTTTGCTGAAAGCATGAATGATGATCCCAGCGACAACCCGGAAGACCCCAACTATATATCTGCCTCAGGAATGGGTTGGTTTCCGGGATATGCCATCAATATTGAAACCGGTGAAAGGCTCAATGTTATTTATGGTGAAAACTCCTGGCTGGCAGGTGACAACGGACGCGACATGCAGTGGAATCCTACTAACAGGATTACAGATGTTCAGGGTAACCCGATTTTTGGTGGTATGCACTACCTCTACATTATGAACCCGACTACAGTGAATTATGTAGGAAACCTGTTCCACTTTCCACCTTATGATGCCGGTAGATACTACCGCGATTCTATTCCCGGTGTCGGCACTGAAAATGGTGGCCTGGCCGATGTGGTGCGGCTCTCAGGTGTGTATGCCAGTACAGTATGGGTAAATATACCACTTCGGGTTGATACAGGGACATGGTTACCGGAGGGAAATGATGCCAAAATTCGCCTCAGGGTTGCAAAGCCCTACCGCAGGTATTACTCATCAACACCCCTGGCAGAAGAAAGTCCAAAAAATCAAAACGATTTCTTCCCGGTTTATAAATTCAGTACCGAAGGCCTGGAAGCAATCGAATTTTCGCAGGAAAAGAATGATAGTGATCTTGATCTGATCAATGTTGTGCCTAATCCTTACTATGCTTATGCAGATGGACCCGGTTATGAACGTAACCAGTTGGATACACGGGTTAAGATTACTAACCTGCCCGAAAGATGTGTTGTTACGATTTACAATATCAGTGGAACACTCATAAGGCAATATAATGTGGATAAGTCGGGTGTAGTTAATCCATCTGCTTCCACAAGCGGTAACGATACTGAAGCCCGAACATCCATCGACTGGGATTTGAATAACTTTGCCGGTATCCCCATCGCCGGCGGGCTATACCTGATTCATGTTAAGGAAACAGGTGGCCGTAACGGAGAAAGAGTAGTTAAATGGTTTGGTGCTATGCGCCCGGTTGACCTGAACACATTCTAATAATAATGTTCAAACATTTATTAAACATTAAAATTTGAAGGCATGAAAAATTTCTATAGAAATATATTTACGGTTTTATTAGCAATAGCTTTAGTTCTGCCTGTTGCCGTTGAAGCTGGTAACAAAGACCGTTCGGGTCAGGCCGGGGCATCTGAGCTTCTCATCAACCCCTGGGCAGGAAGCTCAGGTTGGGGTGGGGCCAATGTAGCATGCTCAAGGGGTCTTGAAGCGTTGTTTACAAACGTGGCCGGTACGGCTTTTACCGAAAGCACTGAAATAATCTTTGCAAATACCGATTATTTAAAAGGTGCTGATATCAACCTGATGGCTTTTGGATTAACTCAGCGTGTAGGTGAATCAGGAGCCTTAACAATCGCCATTATGTCGATGAGCTTTGGCGATATTGCAAGGACCACTATCAACAACCCGGATCCGTCTGATGCCAGTATTGGTACATTCAGCCCGAACCTGCTCAACATCAATATTGGATACGCCAAGGCTTTTTCAAACAGTATCTATGGTGGGTTCAACATTAAGATCATCTCCGAATCCATTGCTGATATGAGTGCACAGGGAGTTGCAATTGATGCAGGTATTCAATATGTTACCGGTGAACTGGAGAATATAAAATTTGGTATCACACTCAAGAATGTAGGACCAACCATGAAATTTTCGGGTGATGGTTTAACGTTCAGGGGATTCTACTCACAATTCTCAACCACATCACCAACTTTCCAGCAAAGGGTTTCCGACTTTGAACTCCCGGCAACTTTGATGATTGGTGGAGCTTATGATTTTCTGTTTGGTGAAAGCCGGTTTACATTGGCCGGAACATTTGTGTCAAACTCTTTTACCAAAGACCAGATCATCCTTGGCGGTGAATTTTCGCTGAAGAACTATCTGCTGCTTCGCGCCGGATATACCTACGAAGAAGGGATTACCAACAAATCCGATCGCACTACCGTTTTTACCGGACCAAGTGCCGGTATTTCCGTTCAGATTCCGCTTAATAAAGAAAAAGGTTCAATATTCGCAGTGGATTATTCCTATCGTGATACTGATCCGTTTGATGGTGTTCACACCATTGGTGCACGTATCAGCTTATAAAAAAAGGTTAAGCAGAGAAGCCGCACGAAAAAAAAGTATTACTTTTGCAAGCCAATTCAGAAGGCCCTTTTCCAGGAAAGGGTCTTTTTCATTGTTATTGAATTAACAAAAACTCAGAGGTAGATATGCCAGATATTAAATATTATAATGAAGAAGGACTTCAGAAGTTGAAGGAAGAACTCCATAGAATGATTACTGTGGACAGACCGGCTGCATCAAGAGCCATTGCCGAAGCACGCGATAAAGGCGACCTTTCAGAAAATGCCGAATATGATGCAGCAAAAGAAGCTCAGGGAATGCTTGAGATGAAAATATCCAAGCTGGAAGATACCATCAGGAACGCTAGAATTATTGATGAATCCAAACTTGATTTGAGTAAAGTATTTATCCTTTCTATTGTTACCATAAAAAACTTGAAAAACAATGCGATAATGAAATACACCATTGTCCCTGAAAGTGAAGCCGACCTGAAAAAAGGAAAAATTTCGGTAAACTCACCCATTGCAAAAGGGTTGCTCGGAAGATCAGTAGGCGACTCAGTTGAAATTCAGGTCCCGGCCGGGAAATTGAATTTTGAGATTACTGCAATAGCACGTTAATACCAATCAATACCTCGTTTACAATACTGCCAGATAGGAGATACACTATTTGGCAGTTTTGTTTTTGTGGATTTGCTAATTTTGTAGATCAAATTAATAAACGGAAATCATGAGCAGTATTTTTACAAAAATTGTTTCAGGCAATATTCCTTCGTATAAAATTGCCGAAGATCAAAATTACTTTGCATTTCTTGATATCAATCCACTGGCTAAAGGCCACACATTGGTGATTCCTAAAAAGGAGACCGATTACATTTTTGATGTTGATGATGATCTGCTGGCCGGGATGATGGTTTTTGCAAAAAAAGTTGGACTGGCTATTGAACAAGAGGTTGATTGTAAGCGAATTGGCATAGCTGTGCTTGGTTTGGAGGTTCCTCATGCACATATTCACCTGGTGCCAATTAATGGTATTTACGACATTGATTTTAGCCAACCCAAGTTGAAGTTTACTGATGAGGAGTTTAAAACGATTGCCGAAAATATACGAAAAAATCTCTAAGCACAAAATGTACTATGCGCAAGGAATATGATTTCCTGATTATTGGAACGGGAATAGCTGGTTTAAGCTATGCACTCAAAGTTTCGAAGCATGGCAGTGTGTGTGTGGTTACCAAAACCGAAGCCCAGGAAACGGCAACACGCTATGCACAAGGTGGGATTGCAGCTGTGATGTACACCCCGGATACTTATGAAAAACACATAAATGATACCCTGATCGCCGGTGATGAACTGAACGACGAAAAAATAGTAAGAATTACCATCAACGAATCAACGCAGCGGATTAAAGAACTGATAGGTTGGGGTGCGCGATTCGACAAAACAAAAACCGGTAAATATGATCTCGGAAAAGAGGGAGGCCATTCGGAATACAGAGTGCTTCACCATAAGGATAATACCGGACAGGAAATTCAAAATGTGCTGCTTGAACAAGTAAAGTTGAATCCCAATATCGAAATCCTCGAAAATCATTTTACCCTCGACATTATAACCCAACATCATCTTGGCGAAGAAGTAAATCGCCGCCATAGCAATATTGCATGTTACGGTGCTTATGTGCTGAGTGAAGAAACAAATGAAATACAAACCATACTTGCCAAAACCACAATGCTTGCAACCGGTGGAGCCGGAAATGTATATGCAACCACAACAAACCCTCAGATCGCTACCGGAGATGGGATTGCCCTGGTTTATCGGGCTAAAGGTATCATCGAAAAAATGGAGTTCATCCAGTTTCATCCAACCGCACTTTATAATCCAAAAGAGAAACCATCATTTTTAATTACCGAAGCCCTGCGCGGTTTTGGCGGTGTCCTGAAAAATTCAACAGGTGAAGAGTTTATGAAAAAATATGATGAACGTGAATCACTTGCTCCACGCGACATTGTGGCACGTGCCATTGATAACGAAATGAAACTTTCGGGCGAAGAATTTGTATATCTCGATTGCACACACCTCAATAACAATGAACTTATCAATAATTTCCCAACCATCTACGCCAAGTGCCTGAGTATTGGCATTGATATTACGAGGGATATGATCCCCGTGGTTCCTGCAGCGCATTACACCTGCGGCGGAATCAAAGTGGATGAAAATGGCCGGAGTAGCATAAAAAATCTGTTTGCGAGTGGCGAGTGTGCATCAACCGGATTGCACGGTGCCAACAGGCTGGCATCAAATTCATTGCTCGAATCTGTGGTGTTTTCCCACAGAGCAAGTCTGGTAGCAGCAGAAAACAGTAAAGAAATTGAATTTAAAAACGGTATTCCCGACTGGAATGCTGAAGGCAGCGTATTAAACGAGGAGATGATCCTGATTACCCAAAGTCTGAAAGATCTTCAGGCCATAATGAGCAGTTACGTTGGGATTGTGAGGTCAAACCTGAGACTGAAACGCGCACTCGACAGGTTAGAGATCATTTACAGGGAAACAGAAGAATTGTATGATAAATCGATTCTTACCGTTAAACTCTGCGAATTGAGAAACATGATAAATGTAGCATACCTGATCATTAAAATGGCCATGCAACGCAAAGAAAGCCGGGGATTGCATTATTCGCTCGATTACCCAATGGTTAAAGACAGGCCTAAGCCAACAGCGAACGAATTATAGCTTGTAGCTGAAACATTATAGTTTATCATACATTGAATAAAGAGCAGTTTATAGAGCAAATAAATTTTATTTCGGAAGGTGGCCGGATTAACCGGTCTGGTATTCAGGAAATAGTAAACCGTTATCCTTATTGCCAGACCAGCCAGTTGTTATGTTTCATTTCGATGTTGCAAAATAATGAAATGCAGTTGCAAAGCCGCCTCAAATTTGTTGCTGCCTACGCCGGCGACAGAGGTATGCTGCGTGATTTGGTGCAGGTTTCCGAATATTTTAAGGATCGTGATACCAAAATATTACAGGGCGAAGAGCAGGAAAGTATTGATGAACGGATTCCATACAAAACCAATCAGCAGGATGATGACCAGGGTGAAAAAAAATCAGATAGTCAGCCAAATGAAATACTAATTAGTGATGAAGCAGATCCAAATCCCATAGATTCGATTGAAGAACCTCCGGTAGGACAAGTTGAAGAATCTGATCTTATTGACGGGAGTGATCAAACAATGATTGATCAGGTTGGCGTTGAACAAACCAGTGAATTGGATCATGAAGAAGCTCAGGTGGAAGACAGAAAAACAGCATTTGCACCTGTCGAAAAAGACACTGAAAATGAATTACCCGAAAGTGATAACAAAGAGGAAGTAAATGAAGAATCCGATGAAGATGACCGGCTGGAAAAAAATAAAGAGGAGAAGCCGGCTTCACAAATCAAGATAACACAGAAGCCCTTCACAGAAAAGAAGCCTGAAAAAACCAAAGCTAAAAAGTCGAAAACGGAGTTGATTGATCAGTTTATAAAAAACGAACCCCGAATTTCCCGAAATCAAACAGCTTTTTTCAACCCGGTTGATTATGCTAAACGTAGTGAGATCGACAGAGAAGACATTGTTAGCGAGACACTTGCAAAAATCTATTACAACCAGGGGAGCTACTTAAAGGCCATAGGGATTTACAAAAAATTAATTTTGAAAGTTCCGGAAAAAAGTAGTTACTTTGCACGCCAAATTGAAAAAATAAGTAAAAAACAGAATCTAAATAATTGATAACATGGGACTTTTCATTCTTTTAACTGTACTTCTTCTGATCGTAGCTGTACTAATTGTGCTTGTAGTTTTGGTTCAAAATTCCAAAGGTGGTGGCCTGGCATCCAATTTTGCCGGTTCAAACCAGTACATGGGTGTTCGTAAAACGGCTGATTTTCTCGAAAAATTCACCTGGTCGCTTGCGGTAGGAATGATGGTGCTTGTGCTTGGTTCCTCAAAAGTGATCCCAAAATATGAGGCAACCAATGTTACCGATACCGAAATCAGAAGGTCGATTGATGAAATCCCAATCCCAACCAATACTACTCCTTTCGAACCTGCAGGTGGAACGGAAGAAGCTCCTGAAGGTGGCACCGAATAACAGATAAAAAATATTTTTAGGTATGAAATGTCAGATTGTCATAAGCAGTCTGACATTTTTTTTGCACCGAACTAACCTGTCATCTTTTAATTAGATATTTATTACATATTGAAAAACAATACCTTAGCAATAAGCACTTTAGAGTAAGTTACCCTGATTACCTATAATGGTTGTTTTAAAACGCCCTGTCAATTTGGTTTGGCATAAATTCTGATTCGCCGCGACCTGTCAAATTGAAAGAGTAATAATAATTTAAAAAATTAAAGAAAATATGGCAAAAGTAAACATTAAACCATTGGCTGACAGGGTAGTTATTGAACCTGCAGTAGCTGAAGAAAAAACGGCTGGCGGAATCATTATTCCTGACACTGCCAAAGAAAAACCGCA
>CAYNDN010000077.1:0-3631 GCA_964395075.1 uncultured Lentimicrobiaceae bacterium
GTACTCGTAAAATAGTTGCAGTCCTGTCCGGTAGTTCACATCATGAATGCGCTGCTCCGTTAAAACCAGGGTGAGTACGCGGGTGGTCCTGAAAAAATAATAAGAGGCATATCCTATCAGCAAAATACTGATGATGGAAATGGTGGTCATGGTGTTGAGCCTGTGCTTGATCTTCAGGTTGAGAAACCATTTTTTCATAGTTAGTCTTGTTAAGAGTTCTGATCCGGGTTTAGCTTTTTAATGGCATCGGTAACGCTTTGTATACTAATGGGTTTTGTTACGTATTCATCCATGCCGGCATTGAGGCATTTTTCGCGGTCACCTTTCATGGCATGCGCTGTCATGGCAATAATCGGGATGTGTTCGCCGGTATTCTTTTCCTTGTCGCGGATAAGCCCTGTAGCTTCGTAGCCGTCCATTTCAGGCATTTGAATATCCATAAACACCATGTCGAAAGTTCTGTTCTTCAGGATATCCACAGCTTTTTTGCCATTATCCACAATGGTAACTTTACAACCCAGGTTTTGCAATAGGCCGTTTGCCAGTTTCTGGTTGATGATGTTATCCTCGGCCAGCAGGATATTGTAGCTTCGGCCTAAAGCCGGTGCCTTCTTCGGGCTATATACTTTTTTGGATACTGATCCTGTGCTGTCGGCCGATACAAGTTCGTTAAGTACTTTAATCAGGTCGTTCCTGAATACCGGCTTGATCATATAACGCGTTATCCCGTAATTACCGAGTTTACTGCGCTGCAGGCTCACATCGTCTGAAGATAGCAGAATTACATCCGGAGGTGATGTTACACGGTTTTCTTTTTTCATGAGTTCGGCCATTTCCAGTCCGTCCATCACCGGCATGTGGTAATCCAGCAAAACAATATCAAAAGGATCGCGGGATTGTGATTGCCGGAGAATTAGTTCATACGCCATTTTACCATTTTCGGCAAGGTGGTAATTGATCTTCAGGTTATCCAATAATCCGGACAGGATTTTACGATTGGTCGTATTGTCGTCAACGATCAGGAAATGTTTTTCGCGAAGCTGGGGCAGAATTTCAGTACCGCTTTGAGTGGTCTCAGTTGATTTTTTGAGTGTAACGACAAACGAAAAAACACTCCCCTTACCATAAGTACTTTCAACCTTGATTTCTCCATTCATCATTTCCACAAGGCTTTTGGAGATGGCAAGCCCCAGGCCGGTGCCACCAAAACGCCGTGAGGTTGAGCTGTCGGCCTGGCTGAATGATTTGAAAAGGTTTTTGATTTTTTCTTCGGAAATGCCAATACCCGTATCCGAAATGGCGAACCAAATTTCATCAATTTTTTCTCCTGATTTTTTGGTTTTCACTTCCAGTTTTACTTCACCCTCTTCGGTAAATTTTATGGCATTGCCAAGCAGGTTAAACAGAACCTGGCGCAACCGAACCGGGTCACCGATGTAGTGGTCATGAACGTCATGCTCAACATCAAGGATAAGCTCCAGGTTTTTAGCAGCAGTTTTTGAAGCCAGTGGGCGGAGTACTTTTTCGATTACGCCGCGCATGCTGAAACTCACCGAATCAAGTTCCAGTTTGCGGGCTTCAATTTTTGAAAGGTCCAAAATATCGTTGATGATGTCCAACAGGGATTCGCCTGAATATTTTACCGCTTCGATGCGCTCTTTCTGTTCAGGGTCGAGTTCACCCATCAACACAAGTTCGGTCATCCCGATGATACCGTTGAGCGGGGTACGGATTTCGTGGCTCATATTGGCCAGGAACTCACTCTTGGTTCGGCTGGCCTGTTCAGCGAGGTTTTTGGCATGCCTTATTTCTTCTTCGGCCTGTTTGCGCTCCGAAATATCGCTGATAAAATTAAGCAGGGACTTTTCTCCTTCCCAGCTGATGTTTACCGAATTGATCTCAACCCATTTGATTTCTTCACTTCCTGAGATGATTTTTACGGCTGTTCTCTTATCATGAACCTGACTGTTGAGTTTATCGAAATGTGTTGTTTTTAACATCTGCTGAAACTCAGGATGCACAAAACCCGTAAATTTTTTATTGATCAGCTTCTCATCGTTTCCGATGAGGATTTCAGCGGTTTTTGGGTTGTTGAAAATAATTTTATCATCCCGAAGGATAAAAATTCCTTCGTTGGCATAGTGGAAAATGTCCTTGTATTTTTCTTCGCTCAGTTTGAGTTGTTCGCGCGAATCTATCAGCTCTGAGATGGTATTTTCCAGCTTGCGGGTCAGCTCTTCAAGGGTGTTGCGTTGCCGGTAAAGATCGATGAATACGTTAACCTTACTGAGGAGGATATCGGGTTCGAAGGGCTTGAAAATATAATCAACTGCGCCGGCATCGTATCCCCGGAAAATATGTTTCTTTTCCTTGTTGATGGCCGTGATAAAGATAATGGGGATGTGTCTGGTTTTTTCGGAGCCCCGCATCAGTTCGGCAGTTTCGAAACCATCCATGCCTGGCATCTGCACATCAAGCAGCACAAGCGCAAAATCATAGTCAAACATCAGGCTCAGGGCTTCATTTCCCGATGTGGCCTTGGTTAGATTTATGTCATCTGATTCGATGATGCTTTCGATGGCCAATAGGTTTTCTTCCCTGTCGTCAACAGCAAGTATGTCTATTTTTTTCCTTTCAGCCATTATTTTTTTTGTAATGTGTGTTAAGCTTCAACGCGGACTTTTGGCTTTTCACCCAGTTTCAGTTGTATTCTTGAGGTAATGATGTCGATGGCAACAGTGTTAGCACCTCCCTGCGGAACGATGATATCTGCATAACGTTTTGTGGGTTCAATAAACTGGAGGTGCATGGGTTTTACAAAGCGTTCATAGTGTTCCAATACGGCCTGCACTGATCGCCCACGTTCTACCAGGTCGCGTTGCACAATTCGCATCAGCCGGTCATCACTGTCGGCATCCACAAATACCTTGATGTTGCATTTGTTGCGTAGCCTGGCATTGGTAAATATCAGGATGCCTTCAACGATGATCACATTGGATGGTTCGATGGGTATGGTTTCTTCTGAGCGTGCACAGGTAACGTAGGAATACATCGGGCGGTTGATGGTTTTGCCATCAACGAGCTCATCCAGCTGTTTGTTTAGCAGTTCAAACTCAATGGATGCAGGATGGTCGAAATTGATTTTTTTCTTCTCCTCATCCGAAAGGTGGCCATTATCCTTATAGTAGGAATCCTGCGAAATGACTGTCACCGATTTTTTTGGCAACCCCTTGATAATTTTATTTACAACAGTGGTTTTTCCCGACCCTGATCCACCGGCAATCCCGATTATGAGCATAGCTTTATTAATTATTGTTAACAAAAGTAATCAAATCAATAAAAAAATGCACTGCCACAGGATATTTTTACCTGCAACAGTGCATTTAAAGATTTTGATAATTTATTTTAACTTTTTAGTACAGCCACACAACGCCCAAATTAATCCCGAAATAGGATAGTGGATCAGTATTGTTGGTTTCCATTCCATAGTTATAACGGAAGTTTACCGTGAAATTTGCTCCACCATAAGTTTCAATCAAAACGCCAAGTTCGGGAGCAACACCAAATTTCCAGGGTTCTTCGCTAATACGGTACAACCCAACATCTTTTCGGTAAAGCGTGTAAATTGCAC
>CAYNDN010000077.1:3641-4562 GCA_964395075.1 uncultured Lentimicrobiaceae bacterium
ATTGCACCGGCGTTCATGGCTGCGTAAGGCCTGAAATAGCTGCCTTCGTTAAAATAATAAGCTGCATTAACATAAAACGGGAACGCATTGATGTAGTTGAAATGGGTTCCTGTAGCTGTAAGATTTTCAAGTTCAGTGGTTACTTTTTCCTGCTTTTCGTAAAAAACATTCCAGTGTGCACCGCCACCAATCGAGACGTTGTTGTCAACAAAAGCGCGGCCTTCAATACCAAATCCGCGTCCACTGAAATTACCTGCAAAGTCCTTTGTTTCGGCCAGCGGTGCCGACATTTGGTAAGTTACCGACCACATTTGTTCCTGGCCAAAACTGTATGCTCCAAAAAGTAAAAATGCTATTGCTATAAATATCTTTTTCATTGTCCTGATTATTTAAAATGAATAATGGGATTAATTGTTTTTGAGATAGGGTGACTGAGTGAAGGCCTGATCGATATTGTATTCGAGCCTGCTTTGAGTTGTGGATGCGCTGCTTCCCAGCAAGCCGTTTATGTCCCCAATCCAAACCGTAGGAATGCTGTCAGTTTCAGAAGTTGCATTTCTAATGTCATACATGTTCATGACCAATGATCCAACGGTGTAGCTTGTTACATAACTCCCACCCCAGTATGGAGGATAGTATCCCCACCAACCTCCATAGTAGTCGGTGCCTTTGGTGTTTTCGGTGTCTTTGTAATACCAGCCCCAGCCCCAGCCCCAGTAATAGTAGGGGTAATATTGATAAACAGCATAGTTCTTTGTGGCCATAGCCGAAACTGTTAACAGTAGATCAGGATGGTTGTTTTCAGGATCTGTTTCAAGCGTGTAGCCGCAGCTGTCCATTTTGGCCATAACCAAATCTATAATCAAATCGTCAAATTCCCTGCTAATATCCACATCATTGTTGTTGTCGTCCAGTGTGTCT
>CAYNDN010000077.1:4572-10278 GCA_964395075.1 uncultured Lentimicrobiaceae bacterium
GTCGTACATGTAGTAGGTTTGTGTTTGTTTAAAGTCGAATTGCTCATCGTAAGCTGTAGTAACCAGATCGAGATCGGAATAGCTTACATCATTGCCTGGGTAACATGCACTAAAGAAGGTGGCTACAAACAATGCCACAATTCCCATTAGTGAAAGTAATGTTCTATTTTTCATTTTTAAAATTTTAATTTATGAGTTTATTAAGTTATAATTCCAAATTATTGATTTAGTTCACTTTGTAATTGAACCGCTTAAAAATTTTATAGGTCATCACATTGATATTGCGATTCCTTTTCACCGGGTCGGGGTCAAGTATCCCTGAGCCCTGTCCGTACCATATCATTTGATTGGTTTTGGCATCTACCATATCAATGCGCAACATGCCAACTTTGTATGAGTTGACAGGTTGAGCGGCCCATCCGGCATTGTAGCCATAAGTGTTTGGGCCATAATAATACGAAGGTGGCATGTAAACGTTGGCATAAACCATTTGCGAACGCCGTTCGGCTTTTCCCCAGTAAGCAATCCAAATATCGGGATTGTCCGAAAAATCGTAACCTTTTTCACCCAGTTCATGGTCAATGGCAGCTTCAATAACTCTCGATATTTCAAGTGGTAACATGGGCTGTCCGGTAACTGTATCTATCGGAGGTTTTAGGAAATTGAAAGTCCGGATGGATTCAAAATCGGCAGAATTACTGGATTTGGTAACTACGCCTGCTGTCGAGCAGGAGGTTAAACCTAATGTAACAATCGCGAAATAAAGCAGTAGCGGATTATACTTCATGTTGCAAAAATAGGCCGAATTTTTTTACCAAGATTCATTCCAAATAAATGAATTTGGAAAAACTTTAGATAAATCAAATTAACACCCGTGCAAGCAAAATGATTAATTTTATCTTTGAGAAATAAAAATCTTTGTTATGAAGTCGAAATACATATTCATTTTATTTTTTGGTTTTGTTCTCAGTTGTAACACAAAAAATGATAATCAGCAATCCACATCCTACCAACCTGAAAAATATGATTTTATCAGCCAGGATTTGCTTACCGAAATGATGCTTGTGAAAGGTGAGGTAGTGTATGTACCGGTGTATTCAGAGATTTTTCATACCGATGTTAAAAGAAAGGTGATATTATCGGCTACCCTGAGCATTCGCAACACCAGCACCGATAGTGAAATTGTGGTAAGCACAGTAGATTATTACGATACCCACGGTAACCTACTCAAGCATTATTTAACCAGCCCGCTTCAGCTTAAGCCTTTGCAAACCAAGATTTATGTGGTTGAGTACAAAGAAAACGAGGGTGGCATTGGTGCCAATTTTATAGTGGAATGGGCTGCAGAAAAAGAGGTTCCCGAGCCCATTATTCAGGCTGTGATGATTGGTGGGTCATCCTCACTGGGTATTTCGTTTGTGTGCGATGGTAAGGTGATTCAGTACACCAACGAATAAATCATCATTTTACAAAATAGCAGCCGGGCTCTATACTGAATATTTAATATGCCAGGTTGGAATGGTGGCGAGTTTAATTGATGCTGTAAACTTCCACCCTACCAACACTCCAATTCTTAATAAACCCGATCCTTTATCTCCGGTGACGACTTGTAATAAAAATCATCATTCTTGAACAAGGCAAAATTCAGTGAAATGTAAAACACGTTGGCATTCAGAAATTCGTAGGGTTTCACTTGTGATCCATCAGGTGTTGTTTCAGTGAAATCCTGGTTGTGGAAATTGGTGAGATAGTATTTAAACTTCAGGTTTCCACCATGAGGAAATTGAATGCCCACCAGAAATGTATGATAAAATGATGGGACTCTGTTGCTGAACCAAACATTGAATTTATCAGTCTTCTTTTCGTTTTCAAATGTTTTTTCCTTGTAGTTAAACGGAAACTCTATTTCATAACCACCATACAGGAATAGTTTATCCATACGGCCGAGTTTAATGCCAAAGGGAACACCAACGGTGTAATTCCTGAATTTTTTCTTCACAGTGGTTTCTGCCTCCGGGTACTGATAATTGTCGTAAATGAAACCAACGTTTCGAATGTTAATGCCGGAAAAAAAGCCAATGCTTCTGTTTACATCGTAGTTGACCAGATTTTGAAAGTTAAATACCGGAGACCACCGGATGATGTTTCCGGTTTCAGATCCATTATCGTCGATGGTGGCAAAAGAGAAAATCATCTCTCCACCTGAGGTAGTGTAAAAACCGCTGTTGCTTTGTGCAGTAGCTGTATTAGCCATTAACATGACTGTGATAAACAGTAAGTAGAAATTACTTTTCATTATCCAAATTTTAAGTGTTAAATTTTTGGTAACCAAATTTCTTTTCGTAGCATAAACCGCCGGGCCAGCACAAAGTTCACAAATCCATAACTTATCCGCATCACATTTTCAGTTCCTGTTGTTTTATTTTGATGATAAAAACTCGCCGCTGTGAGTCCAAAGTACCATTTATTGTGATTGTATCCTGCGGCCATTTTAAACGATACATTCGGATTAACCTGGAAACTGTGCTTTCGATTTTCGTTAGATTCGGTTCTTGTGCTGTAAACATATCCAATTCCGGCATCCAGCGATAAAGTAACAAAAAAGCGCTCTAATGCAACCAGTGTGTGCGCATAGCCAAAGCGGGCACTGGTGGTTATGCCCCTAACGCCTTTCACATGGTCATCGCTAAAGGCGTCCACATAAATAAGGTCATCAGGAATAAATGACGAATCAGCCGAAACATGGTGATAATTCACGCTGCCTCCCATAATTATGGAGCCCGCACTTTTGCGTTGTACTTCGGTTTGCGAAAATGCAGCGATGTATGAGAATTTTTTTGGAGCTATCACATGGGTATAATCGATGCCTGACGAGAAAAGTCCGATATCCGGACGGATAAGATATTGTTCGCCGGATGGCCAATCCCGGATCATCGCAGCGGAATTTTCAAGGTAAAAACCTTTGTACTCCTGGAAATACACGTTTATAAAACCTTTGCGAAGAATGAAACTGGTTTGAAAATCGAAATAGCCGGTTTCACCGTAAATGGACTTATCATTTTCGTCAACCATTTTAAAGCCCACGCTTAGCCCAATCCATTTGTAATTGAATCCAAAGCCCAGCGAATTGTTGCCGTTGGGAACATAATTCAATTCATAGTCGTCTTTTTGATCTTCAATGTCGAGGTTTAAAATTTTACCATTCATAAAACCTTTAAGTGTAATGGCATTTGGAAAGGTGGTGATGTAATTGGTGTCGATTTCCGAATTGAACAAATTCATCATATTCTGCGCCGGAGAGAGAAATTGCATGGCGATGAGAGAAATTAAAATGGAGGCAGGTTTTATGTAGCCAAGTTTGTGTTTCATCCAACCAGATTTTTTGTTGGGTTGGTTAAATGCGTTTTTTAGAAACTTACAACTCATTTTTTGCCATAATTTGGCAGAATATTAGTTGTAAGTTTCTTTTGCAAAATTTATAATTGTCTAAAATACAAATAGAAATGAACCTAAAAAACAGGAAATTGAAATTAATAAAACTCATATATAAATTTTGCCATACAACTTGGAAAAGCCAAAACCGGATAAAAACTTTTCGATTGTTATTCCCTGTTTGGTTTTGGCTTGTCCAAGTTGGGGAGGTTATTGTTTTGAAGAACTGAAATAAAGTAATCGCGCTTAATTTGTCAATACAATATTTGATAAGAAATGGAGGAAACCCAACTGTAATTACAACATGTTTTTCACATCAGTATTTACTGACTTTACCGAGAGTGTTATGCATATTATGAGTGTTCCTAAACCAACCAACGCAAGTAGCAGATAATCTTCGGAGAAAAGGCAGAAATTGTAGAACCCCTGAAAAAACACTGCCGCTCCAAGTCCGGTTAACGAGTCGATAAAAGAAGGTTGTCTGAATTTTCCCATCCCGATAAAAAACCCGAGAACGATACCGGTAAAAATGTTCGCAAATGGTATGGTATATAAAACCACGGATTTCATTTCGGTGTAATCCCATTCGAAAAAGAAGAACACATTTGCAGCGGTGGCATAACCCAGCGAGATAACAATGCCATATAAAATCCCGTCAAACGGCTTGGTTAGCAAGTCGTTTCTGATGTATTTATACCTGAGGAATAGAAACTTAAACAGTTCAGACAAAAAGCCGATTATTGCGAAGGCAAAAAATAAAAACCTTCTGATACTTGAAGCATGTTCGAGCCAGTAGTGTTTGATATAATACATGGCTACAATCATTGGCAACGCAGCGATGAGCCCGAAAAAAAACGATCCGGAGAAAAGCCTGAACGCTTTTTTTTCCATAGCCCCATGGCCCAGTATAAGCAATAAAACAAAGATAGATGGTGCAATAATCAATGGGATGTAATCAGTCACGATACTTTTCTTTTAGTACGAGGTAAAATTAATTTAATTTTGAGCAAAAATAGGAAAATTTTGAAAGGACTGGTAATAAAATCAACAGGTAGCTGGTATTTGGTAAAAACCACTGATAACAAACAAATTAATTGTAAAATTAAAGGCAGGTTCCGGTTAGATGGTATAAAAACCACAAATCCTGTGGCTGTAGGAGATCACGTTGAAGTGGAGATTATTGAAAGGCAGGAGGTTGGAGTGATCAGGAAAATATATCCGAGAGTTAATCATATTATCAGAAAGTCAACCAAACTATCCAAAGTTTCTCATATCATTGCAGCAAACATCGATCTGGCGTTGCTTGTGGCTACCATTAAATATCCCAAAATTACTACTGGATTTATCGACAGGTTTCTGGTTACAGCCGAAGCTTATCACATACCGGCAGCAATTGTTTTTAACAAAACAGACATTTACCATGAAAAGGATAATCTCAAGCTCGATGAGTTGAGTAAAATATATCAAAATGCTGATTATAAAACATTTCGCGTATCAGCTTTAACAGGTAATAATGTCAACAACCTGATCAGGGAAATCACCAATAAAGTGTGCCTTTTTTCAGGTGTTTCAGGTGTTGGTAAATCAGCACTTGTTAACGCGATCGAACCCGGGCTTACGCTCAAAACAGGTAATATCTCAAATTATCATAAAAAAGGCAGGCATACTACCACATTTCCGGAAATGCATACATTGTCGTTTGGTGGATACATAATTGACACCCCTGGCATAAAGGAGTTTGGCCTCGTTGAATTTCGCAAAGAAGAAATTGCCGAGCGTTTTCCGGAATTCCGCAGGTATCAGCACAACTGTAAATTCAACAACTGCACCCACATTCACGAGCCGGGCTGTGCAGTGAAAAAAGCAATCAACGAGGGTACAATAGCAAGATCGCGTTATGAAAGCTACCTGAGAATTTACAATGATGATTACCTGGATAAAGAACTATGGGAATGGGAATGAAATGTTGACTCAATTTCGTAAATACTTTATAACTACATGCCATTGCCTGCCCGGATAATGTGGGGAATGCACGAATAACATGAGCATTATTTTACAAAACATCATTACGCCTATGGATTGGATATGATGTTATATTTTTGCTATCTGCTTGGCAGGTAATTTGTTTCGATATTTTGCGTTATCTTGGGCAAATCACTAAATCAAATCATAAATCGTGACAGCCATCGAACTCATAAACGATATGATTATTCCCCTTGAGGAGGATGACCATGTTGCCTCAGCAATGCGGCAAATGGATGAAGTACGTGTGAG
>CAYNDN010000077.1:10288-13197 GCA_964395075.1 uncultured Lentimicrobiaceae bacterium
CCTGCCAGTGATTGAAGAAAAAAAATTGCTGGGTTTGCTCTCGGAAGACGATCTGTTTCAGGCCGATGATGATATGGCTCCGGTTCATGTTTTTGCAAAATCTTATCAACGATTCAGCATCGGACAATACGATCATTTCTACAATGCTTTGCGATTAATGGTTGAAAACAAGCTTTCTGTTGTACCGGTTGTGGATGAAAAAAATTTCTACCTCGGGTCAATAACCGGCGAAGATGTTATAGAAGCCTCTGCCGGCACTTTATCAGTAAAAAACCCCGGAGGTGTTATCATTTTACATGTGAGTGAAAGCGATTATTCTTTTTCTGAAATTTCCAGGTTGGTCGAATCCAATGAAATTAAAATCCTTAGTGCCGGCATATCTGCTTTAGCGGGTTCAAACATGCTAAAGATCACCTTAAAACTTAATAAAATAAACATCGAGCCGGTAATTCAAACATTTAACCGGTTTGGCTATGAGATAAATGCTTATTTCGGCGAAAATGAAAAAAATGAAGAATTACTTCGCGATCGTTACGATTCGTTGATGCACTACCTGAACTTATAGTTGCGGTTTTATTTCTTGTTCCTACTCCGGCACTATTATTTCAATTACTTTTGATCTCTTTTGCAATCGGAAATCGTATGAGATTAACCATACTTTGCTTCTTTCTATGGGTATGCTTATTAGCCAATGGCCAGCAAAAAGCTATTGTTGTTTCCAAATCAGCATCCGATAGTGTATTGATTTATTCAAACACGCAAAATTATGATGCAAAGTTCATAGTGGATTCAATTAAATTATGTGGTAACAATACCACAAAAGACTTCATCATTTTCAGGGAGTTAACCTTTAAACAGCATGATACTATTCCGGCGCACAAACTCATTGATGTGTTGACCAGAACCCGGGAAAACCTGTTGAACACCTCACTTTTTAATTTTGTTACCATTCACGATTCAATCATATCTGGTGGAAACCCTTCACACATCGAAATCCATATTCAGTTTATCGAAAGGTGGTATTTGTGGCCAATACCCATTTTTGAACTATCCGACCGAAATTTCAATACCTGGTGGGAAACAAAGGATTTCAACAGGATTTCTTATGGTTTGATGCTTGTAAGGGAAAATATGCGCGGGCGAATGGAAAAACTCAATATGCTGCTGAGGTTCGGGTGGGACGAAACTTACCAGCTCAGTTATAATATTCCATACATCAACAAAAAGCAAACACTTGGCTCCGGGTTTGGTATTGGATTTTCACAAAACCACGAGGTTGCCTACCGAACAATTGGCAATAAACATGAAAACATAAGGCTTGATCAGGAAAGCATTCATAAAAATTTTTATACCTACTTCAGCATAGCCCATCGGCCTTCCTTATACCACCATCATTCGTTATCACTTCGGTACGATTATTACGTTTTTAACGACACCCTTCTTGAACTTAATCCCAACTATTCATTCAATGGTGATGATATTAATGAATACTTAACCATGCAGTACAGATATACATCTGACCATCGCGACTCAAAAGTATATCCGCTCAGAGGTAATTATTTTGAGGGCAACCTGGTAAAAAATGGTTTTGGGATTTTTAAGGATGGCGACATTTCCATGATGTATTTGCAGGGCTCATACCGTAAATACTGGCCGGTAAAGAAACGCTTTTATTTTAGTACCGATTGGACCGGTAAAATATCCACTTCACGCAATCAGCCGTTTTTTTACCAGCGTGGTCTTGGTTTCGGGAGAAATTTTGTGAGAGGTTACGAATTATATGTGGTTGATGGGCAAAGCTATATTTTAAGTAAAAACACATTAAAATTCAACATTGTTCCCACACAGGTGAAAAACATCAAATTTATTCCGGGTGAAAAATTTGGGAAAATTCATTTCACATTTTTTGTAAACTGGTTTTTTGATGTGGGTTATGTAGAAGACTTTAAAAATACCGAAGGCAATGAGCTGGCCAATAAATTATTGTTGGGCACCGGCCTGGGAATAGATTTGGTAACCTATTATGATATGGTCTTCAGGGTGGAGTTTTCCCTAAACCGGGAGGGTGAGACTGGTGTGTTTTTACATGTTGCCGATACACTATAACATAAACCATAACAGATCAATTAATTCACCATTAATGGATTTGCATTTGAAATTTACTATATTTTTGACACCTTAAATTACAGGCGAAATAAATTTCCTTTCAATGAAAATTGGGCTTTTCGGCAAGTCATTCACCACCAAAGGGGTAATCTACCTGCAGCAGTTGATTGATAAATTGAAAAATGTAAACTGCCAACTCACCATTTACGAACCCTTTCTTGAAAAAATCAGGAACAAGGTTTCGATTCAATGTCCGGTGGAAACTTTTAAAACACACCAGGAGTTGAATCACCGTGCTGATATCCTCTTTTCGATTGGTGGTGACGGTACATTGCTCGACACCATTTCTTATGTGCGCGATAGCGGAATACCTTTACTGGGGGTAAATCTCGGACGGCTCGGATTTTTATCAAGCATATCCCGTGAAGATATTCTTCCTGCAATCGACATGGTGATGGCCGGAAATTATACCCTCGAACAACGCACTTTGCTCAGTCTTGCAAGCCCTGAAGGCCTGTTTGGAGACCTCAATTATGCCCTGAATGAGCTTTCGATTACCAAAACCGATACCAATTCGCTGGCCGTTGTTGCTGTGCATGTGAACGGAAAATTCCTGAATACCTACTGGGCTGACGGATTGATTGTTGCAACTCCAACAGGCTCAACGGCATATTCGCTGAGCTGCTATGGCCCGATTATTACACCGGGTTCCGAAAATTTTGTAATTACCCCTATTGCCAGCCACAATCTTACGGTGAGGCCAATCGTAATCCCTGATAACCAGGAGATAAAACTTACGATAA
>CAYNDN010000078.1:0-6651 GCA_964395075.1 uncultured Lentimicrobiaceae bacterium
GCCAATCCCGAATTTGTCGGGAGGCAGAAAATGAGTTGAAAGATACTTTTGCAAATTTTATTGTTACTAACGTAGTTTTACGAATTTTTGATCTGTGATAGTATCATCTGTATGAATGATGATTGAATATATACCTGCCGGAAGTTGGCCGGCATTCAATTTGGTTTCCATGGTGTTGCCGGCTTCTATTTCCATAATTTTCATTCCCTGCCTGCTAAAGACTTCAATTTTTAAAATCAAAGCATCAGACTTAATGTTAAGAATGTCATTTACAGGATTTGGATAAACAACCACCTCAGGGCCGACAGCATTTTTAATTCCTGTGGTGCTGATGCCCGAAATTACCGACAGGCCATTTTCATGGAATGTACCGTCATGATTAAACTGAGTGGAGTTAATTTTAAATTCCGGGTATGTGATTTCCCCTGTTTTGGAATCTAATCTGCTGAAGTAGATTTTCCCACCTTCATCAAATCCCTCTTTTTCTGCAGTGAATGGATCATCTCCAAAAAGTGTGATAACCCTGCTTTCTTCTGTCCACAGCATAGAACCGGCATATTGACCATCAGCAGTAAAAGCAGCAATGGCATCTCCAATATTGAATTGATAATCCCCATCTGCGAATGCAATGGTATGTGTTGCTGATGTTGTTTGCACAACCTTACCATTGAATTTTGGAATTTCAGGGGCATGATATTCAGGTTCCTCGTTTTTAGAGCATGCGCTAAAATTGAGTGTTGTGTTTTTATTCATCAGAGCGAGGTAACTTTTGCCGGGAATCATTTTATCCAGGGTATTGATACTCATGCCCGGCCAGTAAACTCCTGTACCGGCAACATCCTTAACAAGAATCACATCATCAGGCGAGGGAGCAAAAAAATCATCCGGATCAACCATGCAGGGCGAATACACCGGCATCATGTTCCAACCCTCGTTTAACTCAACCAGGGGCGGAACTATCAGGTTTCCATGAATGTTTAACCAGGCACTGCTATTCATCTTAACCTGATAACCCGTATTGGAATCCCAGCCGGTAAAAGTGTTGATGGATTGCCCGGGCCAATAAACATCAGTCATGTTTTGAACAATTATCAAATCTTCTTCAACTTCAGCAAAAATGTCCTCCATGCTGTTATCGGTAGGATCAAGGTAGGATGAAAGTCCGTTCCAACCCTGACTGAGATAAATGCTTTGCGTTTCCACAATTGGCTGAACAACATTAATGGTATAATCTTCTACTTCACCGTATGAATAGGTTTCGCATGGATCATTAACAGAAGCAGTAAAATTTGTGCGTGCCCTCAGCCTGTATGTGCCTTCAGGTGTTCCTTCCGGTAGCATAAAATCGCCGGCCACTATTACATTCTTGTATTCCAGATATAAATTATCAACAATAATTTCACCTTCATCAAAAACAAAATTATTATCGAGATCAACCCAAACTGTTACATACTGCGAATTATAATTTGAAGAAAAGGAAATGGGATACGCAACACCGGTTATAATATTTGTAGTCAGATAGGTAAAGTCGCCATAAGCATTTTCACTACATCCCGAATTGGTGTTTTCGATATCTGCCAGGATAAAATAGTTCAAGCCATCACCCTCAGAGCATCCGTTGTAATAAAGGTTTTCGGTGCAATAATGGGGAACGTATGGGTTTATCTGAATGGTGTAATCTTCAACCTCTCCAAAGCTGTATTTTGCGCAGGCATCGGTACATGAATCATCATAATTGGTACGTGCCCGCATCCTGAATTCGCCTTCCGGGAAATCTAAGGGTATTTCAATATCGAAATAGTAATAGTCACCGGGCAGGGCAACGTAGCCATTGTTGAGGATGATTTCATCGTCACCAAATTCAAAATCCTCATTTATATCCACCCAAATTGTAACATACTGTTTTTCGATTTGTGAAGAAACAGCAAGTTCATAATTGCTGCCGAGGTTTACGCTGGCCATCATATTGGTAAAATCACCATAGGCATCATCGCTACATCCTGAGCTGGTGTTTTCGATGCCTGCAAAAATGAAATCGTTGAGGCCATCGCCCGACTCGCATCCAAACCAGTAGAGGTTTTCGGTGCAATAGGGATTGGATGCTTCTTGAATAACTACTGTATAATCTTCGGTTTCACCATAGGTAAACTGCTCGCAAGGATCAGTGGGGTTATCATTATAACTGGTCCTCACGCGCATCCGGTATTGTCCTTCCAGGGCATCTTCCGGGATGGTTATTTCCGTTTGATATTGCTGGCCCTGGTCTTCAAGATACACATTATCAACTAATTTCTCGGATGCTTCAAATTCATAATTGTTGTTGAGGTCGATCCAGAGCGAGGCATATTGATCGTTATACATGCAGGTTATTGATAAAGTGTACATTTCACCGGCACTAAGTGATGTTGAAAGATTTGTAAAATCGCCATAGCCATTGGGGCTGCATCCGGAGTTTACATTTGAAATATCGGCAAGGATAAACTCATCAATATAATCGCCTAAGGAACAGCCTTCGGAGTAGAGATTTTCGATGCAATAGTTTTCCACGCCGGGCTGTATGTTAATGGTGTAATCTTCGGTTTCGCCATATGAATATTGTGTACAAGGGTCATCAGGATTAGCGTAATATCTTATTCGGATTCGCAAACGGTGTTCGCCTTCCGGTGCATCCGGTGGAATGGCTATCTGCGCCTGGTACTGCTCCATTGCCAGCGGCAGATCAAAATCGTTGAGGATTTTTTCATCCACCGAAAACTGTAAGTCATCGTTAAGATCGATCCAAATTGCAGCTTTCTGATTACTGTATCCACAGCTTAGGGTAACTTCATGTACTTGTCCGGCACTAAGATCGGTGCTAAAGGCGGTGTAATCACTATAGCCATCCGGGCTGCATCCGGTTCCGGTATTTGAGATATCCTCAAGTATGAAATCATTCAGGTAATCACCGAGTGAACATCCGTTTACATAAAGGCTGTCGATGCAATATCCGGGGGAGTTATCTTCGAATATCACTGTATAATCTTCCGTTTCACCGAACTCAAATTGTTCGCAAGGCAGGCTGGAGGTGTTGCCCCACCTGGAGCGAATCCTGAGCCTGTGTTCACCCGCTGGTCCTTCTTCAGGAATGGTTAACTGAAAGGTATAACTCGAGTCGCTTTGCACCAAAATATAATCAGAAATCAACAATTCATTTTCTCCAAATTCATAATTATCGTCCATATCAATCCAAATACTGATTCTTTGATTTTCATATCCGCATTTTAGGGTAAGGTCATAAACCTCTCCGGGTTGCAAAACGGTGGATAAATCTGTAAAATCGCCGTATCCGTAAAGGCTGCAATTTGAGGCCAGGTTTTGGATGTCAGCAAGAACAAAATCATCGATGTAATCACCCGAATTGCACCCGGTAGTATAAAGGAATGTGGTACAATATTGAGATGATATTATTTCATCCTCTGGCACAATCATACCCGGGTAATGGGTGTACTGATTACTTTGACTTGTGGTATTCTCAAGGCCTGAAATATTTCCCTGGTGCAGGCTGTAATTGGTTGACCCTGCATTATCGGCCGGTGAAACAACCACGCTGGCCATTGTTTGAGATTGTAATGTGTAGCTGTTACTTTGGCCGCTTTGTGCTGCCAATTGGTGGCTTAGGCCAAATATAAAAGCAGGCAGTATTAAAATAAAGTGTATTAAATTTTTCATCATATTTTTCTTTTAATTTCCCAGGTGAGCATTATAATGTAATGATTGAATAAGTAAAGGTTTTTCAAATATAACATTTTCAGGATAGGATTGGCCGAAAAAAACAAGCCTTCCCCCTGAAATTGCTGCATCCAATGCGTCTTCAACAAAATAAAACGGAGCATTGCGATTTCCATTTACATTGTTGTACCTCCTGTCAACCCATAATGTATTATTTGCATATGGCATCAGCTCGCAACCACCAATTCCAAAAACATTGTCTTCACCCACATCACCCCAATCATTATAAATTCCTGCCATTTCAAGCATTAGGTAGCGGATTGCTGAGGGTTCCAGTTCATCATCGGTTGACCACATTGCTAGAGCTGTTCCGGCAAGATTTGGTGTTGAGCAGCTTGTTCCTGTAAATTGCCCACCATAGGCAACAGTTGTAGTACCTGTAGGCCCGGCGATATCAGGTTTAATGTTTCCTGAAGGGGTTGGCCCCTGGCTACTATAATCTTCAATAATTCCGTCATCATAATTATCAATATGAACTGCACCCACCGTAATACAATTGGGTTCGGTACTATTGGATGGCGACAAAATTGAACCTTCGGCAACCACATGTTGAAAAGGTCCACCAACGCCCATAGCCACAATTTGCAATTCAGGACTCAGATCGCCGGATGAACGCTCTACCCAAACATGCACCGTAACATTTGATGCAGACCAATTGTTATATATCGCTATTTCGAATTCATTACCTGAACTTGTGCTTGAAGATAGTGTATTTCCATCCGAATCTGTTATGTACAAATCCAGATCAGTTACTCCCGGATTGGTATCCCATCTAAGCATTACCCTGATTCTGGTATCCGGCGGCACAATAATTCCATTGGATTCATCATCTCCTTCCCATTCGTGAAACTCATCTCCATCTCCATCATTAAAGCTACCTTTCCAATGGCAGTGGGCATAATTTCCTGCTGCTACAAAAAATAACATATCGTTATCTGTGGCGTTTGTTACAGCTTCACATGCAGCTCCTTCATTATCGTTCCAGGGTGTCAAGCCCCAGGCCATTGAGTGGCTTATCACATCCACACCCCTGTCGATACAGGTATCTACTGCATTGCCAAGATGCACTAAATTCCAAACCTTAAATAAAAGGTAGTCTGCTTCCGGCACATGGTCGAAAACTGTTTCAGTACAAGCGGTACCATGTTGGGTTTCAGTAAAAAATCCAAAACCGGTCAAATCCCAGCTTTCATATTCTACAGGAACTGCATCCTCATCAAGTGCATCATCGTAGCGCACCCAGCCCGCATCAATTATTCCTACTTTGAAACCCTCACCCGTTCCTCCGCCTGCGATATAACTATCTGATTTTGTATATTCAGGGCCTTCGTCATTATAATCAGGTGGATAAGCAGCATTTGCTTTATAATTTTTGGGTAGACTCTCAAAAAATGCTTTTATCTTTTCAGGTGGTAAATACAAACTCGTATAATTTTTCCAGCTTGCATCCCATGTTGCCTCCTCAGCCAAAGCCATATCTTTGGAAAATGCTTCTTTCCCTGAAATATTTTCTATTATAATATTTACTTCGCCATTTTCATTTCCAATAAGTCCCTGTTTATAAATGGCTTCTTGCTTAGATGCTCCTTTTTCGCTCACATCAGCATAAAGCTGATAAAGACAGGATGGTATGTTGAGTTCCTTTTCGGGTTTTGGCAGCTTTGATATATCGGGAGCTTTTTGGGCAAAAAGAGCCGATGATATGATTGAACAAAGCAATGCGATTACCGCGATCTTTAGTTTTACTTTATTGTTTTTCATAACTATTCAATTTATAAAAGTTATTGTTGAATAGCTTACTGTAAACTTACCAGTACCAACACATATCCTTGTCCATCGCTGAGGCCCGTCATGGCTTTGCCGATGATAGCGCCTTGCGATTTACGGCGGTTTTTGGCTTTCATGGCATGGCCGGGAGTGTTGGATGAGGTAAGCAAATCACCAGGTTTAACTTCCCCATAACTTGCGTCCACCATGCAATACACACGTCCTGAAAGGGCTACGGGAACATCACCGTCAGCTACGGTTCCTTCCTGCTTTAGGATGAGGCCGGGGTTAATATTGTTGGCACCACTGGAAATACCCGCCACACATTGATCATAGGCTACAGTCGATAGTTTTACCATTCCCGGGTTTTCAGGATCGATGCTTACGAGCATACCTTTTTCTATGGAGGTTTCGGAAATATTGAATGGTTCGGCCAGGTCGCTGCCACCGGTAATTTCGAGGGTTTCGGTTTGTATGCGTGCAGGGTTACCATTTCCATGTTCTGCATCCAATACAATTGCAGCATTGCCATCGCTGTCATAGAGGGCTAATTGTGCACCGTCATTTCCTGTTTCGCTTGGTGTGAATTCCATGCGCTTATCACCTTCAATACTGTAAAAACGCATTGTATTAGAACTTGAGAGTGTAATCATATTTGTATATTCATCATCATTCATTTTCCAGGAACCGATATTCAGGTTTTCGCCATGCCTCCAGGCAATATCGCCTTCCTGATCTGTTCCACCTTCAACAAAAATAGATGGCCCGGAAAAGCCACCATTGTCAACATGAAGTCTGCCATCGCTATTTTCTGTTCCTATTGATACATTACCTGTATTTGCCGAGCTGTTTATACGGACAAAATTACCATCGATACGCAGGTTTCTGTACTCATCGTTGGTGCGATCGTAGGCAAAAATTTCACCACGGCCATAAGCGGCATTGTAAGCAATTTCAAGCGAAGAACCAGTATTAGGAGCACCTTTTCCACTTACACAAATTTGGCCGCCGGCAACATCCAGTTGTGCTTTGGCAATTTTCCCGATTCCCACTTTTCCATCAAAATAAGCTGCTGTGGCGGTGGCTGATTTGCTTAGGTCGGCCTGAGCCCAGATA
>CAYNDN010000078.1:6661-13155 GCA_964395075.1 uncultured Lentimicrobiaceae bacterium
ACCATAAATACCTCCTTTTGAATAAATTCCTGTTCCGGGTGCGGTCGAATAAACGCCAAACAGATTTCCTTCTGTAAATACGCCTGTTTCACCAAAATCGGTTGCACTTGTTTTAATTGCTCCATCAACATCGAGCGTTACAGATGGATTGTTGGTGCCAATACCTACTCGCCCGTTTTCGCGATATATATCATCACCGTCAACAATCCAATCATCATCCGGCCCATTTTGCGAATTGATGGCAAAAGGAACGGATGTGAGCAGACTGCGTGGAAACATATCACCATCATCATTTACATTTATGGCTAAATAAAGCCCGTTGGTTTCCCACAAATTTTCAGGAAATGCATTTACTGTTCCAAGTAATACATTGAAAATCCCCTGCTCAAAATTAACACTGGCATGGGCTTCGCCCCAGAGGTAATTGCCATCCTGGGCATCATCGTAAATTGAAAAAATAATGTTATGCTGGCCTTCCAAAGGCTCACCGTTGGCATCCAAAACCTTGCCCTGGTAGTTCATTACATTTGGAACATTTTGTGCTAATGACTGGCCTGCAACAATCATGGCCGTTAAAAATAATAAAAGTTTAAAAGTTTTCATAAGACTTAATTTTTAATGGTTTGAATAATATTTATGCTTAAGTTTTCGAAACAAAACTAAAGACATATGAAGGGAATAAAAACGATGTTTATTTAACGGCAAAAATTTTGGGATTGACGGTAGTGGATTTTTATTTTACGGTTAGTGATTTTTAATACTTTCGTGCTGACAAAAATTTTTGAGATGAAAAGAGACAGGAGATACAGGATTTTATTTACTTTGATCGCTTGTGTATTATTAACTTCCTCGAATGGAATTGGGCAAAACCATTTTATCGATAGCTTGAAAAATGATGCACTATCCAATAATACAATTCTCAAAGTTGATGCCCTGAATCAATTGGCAAAAACCTATCGCAAAATTGATCTGGACAGCAGCATTTACTTTAGCGAGCAATCTTTAAAATACACTTCGCCTGACTACCTTTGGGAAAAACACCTGACCGCACTCGACAATCTTAGCTTAATTTTTTGGCATAAAAAACAGCATCAGGATGCAATCGACCTTGTTGATTCGGCACTTGCCATAAGTTACCGTCATCATTCTTGGTACGACATTGCCTATTTTGAAAATGCAAACGGATACAATTATCTCGATTTGGCAGATTATCCCCATTGTTTGCCATATTTTAAGCGCTCACTTGCAGCAACACGAGAGTTGGGTGATAAAAAAAAGGAGGCATATATTTTAAATAACCTTTCGGCTAATTACACCAAGCTGGGTACGTACGACAAAGCCCTCGAATATTCGCTGGCCTCTTTAAAAATAAAGGAAGAACTGGGCGATGAACTTACATTGGCAAAATCCTATCTCAATCTTGGCGGCTTGCAAACCAAACTCGAAAATTACAATGAGGGCATGGTGTATTTTAATCAGGCACTTACAATTTTTTCAAAGTTGGAAGACCATGAGCATATGGGCCTTTGCTACCAAAATATCGGCAATATTTTCAGACGTAAAGATGAATATGATAAAGCCATAACGTATTTTTTGCGTGCATCAGCCGAATTTAAATCACTGGACGATGACTATGGCATTGCAAGGGTTTATAACAACCTGGGAAGTGTTGCCGTTGATGCCAAAGAATATAATACCGCCCTCAGCCATTACAGGAAAGCATACATGCTTTTGCAAAATCAAAGCAACACCGAATCTTATGCCTTGTGCAAAGCGGGCATAGGCAAATCTTTGATGGAGTTGGGAAATTACACCGAAGCGATAAAAGAACTACAGGAGGCACTTCAGCTTACCCAACAAATAGAGCTGCTTGATTTGCAAAAGCAGATCAGGGGAAATTTATCTGATGTATATGAAAGGTCTGGCAATTACAAAAAATCACTTCAGGAACATAAACAATTTTCAATTTTGTCTGATTCGATCCTCAACCAGGAAAAAATCAGAAGTACCCGCGAGATGCAGGTTCGCTACGAAACAGAACAGCGAGCCCGCGAAATTGAAATCCTGCAACAGGAAGATGAACTCAAATCCCTGCGCATAAAAGAGCAGGGTACTGAAATTCAGCGTCAAAGGGTTATTTTACTGGTATCCACTATTGTGCTGATTTTAGTAGCTGCAATTTCATATTTGCTTTTTAACCGCTACCGGCTAAAACAGGAAGCCCAAAAAGATAAAGCCGAAAAGCGGGCACTTGAAATTGAATCAAGGCTTTTACGCTCTCAGATGAACCCGCATTTTTTGTTCAACTCACTCAACTCTATCCAAAGCTATATTTCGGAAGCCAACACTTTTACCGCCGAAAGTTACCTTTCAAAATTTGCTTTGCTGGTTCGAAATATACTGGAATATTCCAGAATCAGCACCATTAGTCTGGAGGATGATCTGAATGCACTAAAACTATATATCGAATTGGAACAACTGCGCTTTCGCGGATTGTTTGAATATGAAGTAAAACTGGATGACGGGCTATTGGACGAGGAGCTTTTTGTTGCTCCCATGCTAATGCAGCCCTTTGTTGAAAATGCCATTATCCATGGTTTGCGCCATAAAAGCGATCAGGGAAAACTAACAATAAATTTAAAAAAGGAAGAAGGCCTGATACGATCTGAAATAAAGGATGATGGCGTTGGCCGCCAAAAAGCCGGGGAGTATTCCAAACCCGGAAAAAAGAAAAGCTCGCTGGGTATGCAGGTTACCAAAGAACGGTTCGAAATATTACAACAGCAGATACACCCGGGGGCATCAATGCAAATTGTAGATTTGAAAAACGACAACGGGACTGCTGCCGGAACGCTCGTTATATTATTGTTACCATACGAAGAAGATATATAGAAAAATACGAAAAAATGAAGGTTCTGATTATTGACGATGAAGAAAAAAGCAGGTTGACATTAAGAAATTTTATCGAAAAATATGAAAAAGGGATTGAAATAGCCGGGGAGGCCGACGGTGTGGTTTCGGGCATGAAACTGATAAAAACCGAAAAACCTGAAGCTGTATTTTTGGATGTGGAAATGAAAGACGGTACAGGTTTCGATTTGCTGGAGCTATTGAACCCTGTGGATTTCAATGTGGTGTTTGTTACAGCCTTCAACCACTATGCTGTAAAGGCTTTTCAATACAGTGCCGTAGATTACCTGCTCAAACCTCTCGATCCTTCGCGCCTGAAAGAGGCTGTAAAAAAGTTGCAGGAAAACGCAGCCCCCAATGATCATCAGCAAAAAGTGAATACACTGTTAGAAAACAGAAGCAGCCTCGAAAAACTTGCCCTGCCCGCCATCGATGGCCTCATCATGATTAAAGTAAGTGACATCCTGCGCCTCGAATCAGAAGTAAATTATACCCGCTTTTTCCTGAATACCGGCGAATCCTACCTCTCCACCAAAACCCTGAAAGAATATGACGCATTGCTCTTGGGCACAAACTTTTACCGTATCCACAAATCTCACCTTATAAACCTCGATTGCGTAGCGCGCTATATAAAAGGTGAAGGCGGCACCATCATCCTCGAAGACGGCACCGAGCTTGAAGTAGCCCGCCGCCGAAAGGAAGGTTTGTTGCAGGCACTCAAATTCCGATAATACATACCATGAGCAAAGCATTAAACACAAATGCACATATTTTTGTAAACGTTTTTGTGGTTTGGCCTCTGAAAGCAGGGCTTTATAAGTATTGAGGAGAAAAAAACGTACGAGCAATTTTTTTTTATCGGTTTCAGCAACATAAAACACACGAAGGATGAAATATTCAATTGACATTGACCATGAGCATAAATTGATAAAGTATAAGCACCCGGGGTTAATCCATTCCGAAGACATTGAGAAAGCATGGGGTGAGTTTTTAACTTTTAAGGAGTTTACAGATTTAAAATATAATCTTTTTTCGGACTACAGAAACGGAAAGTTTTTAATACCCATTGCGCTTCTGCCTGAGATCATAAAATTCATGAAACAAATTGAAGCTATCGTCAAGGGGAAAAAGCAGGCATTACTGGTTGATGAACCCTACTCTGTAGCGACCTCAATGCTTTTTTAGAATGAAGTTTATATGCAGGTTGGATTTGATGTTCAGGTTTTTACCACAGAAAAAGCGGCCCTGAGATGGCTAAATGAATTGTAAAATGCTTTACGTTGCCCAACTTGGACAAGCCAAAACCAAAAAGGTTTCAACATCGAAAAGCTTGTAACCTGTTTTGAATTATCCGGGCTGTAAAGCAAAAATTTTTAATTGAGTTATATTAAATTGAAATTATCAACAACATAATATCCAATAGAAAAATGATAAACAGAATAAATCTCATGAAAATCATGATATTATTGATCTTCCTTTGTTCAGGAAACATCCTTTTCGGGCAGTACCTGAGAGATTCAACCAGATTTTTGGGGTTGGATGATTTTTATCCAAAAGACGATTCATTGATATTCGCGAATTATGCTGACAATGAGATTTACCCGATAACCCTGGACAGCATCTTTTCGATCCCGGAGATTCCGGTAATATTTGGTGATGAACCTTATCCTTTCACTTTTGATTTCGGGAATAGCGGGAACATTGCTATAACTAACGCCATTGCTGATTCGTTGGAGTTTGTCATCACAGATACCGCCTACACCTACACACCGGATGGCAAAATCCGGGGTCGGGTTTACGATATTATTTTATGTGAATTTCATACACTCAGCCAATCATTCAGCCATGAGCCGGGAACACTGTCAGACTGGTCCATTTTTTCAACCGAGCCATTTAACGGATTGATTGGTTTGAAATACGTTGATGGAAGATGTTTTACGTTGAGTTATCCCCGCAAAATTTTAGCCATCAGTGATCAGTCATTCACCCCGAATCCGGTAAATCAAAATACTGCTAAAATTCAGATGGAACATTTTGATATGCACCCGTATGGCGTGCATTTCAAAGGAAAGGTCAATGGCAGGGATGCCATCATTTATCTCGACACCGGAAAAAGCCATTCTGCGGTTAATCAATACCTGGTTCAGCCTGATAAAATATTATCAGACAAAAGCGGTGCATTCTATGGCGGAACTCTTGAAATCAAAATGGGCAGTAAGACTTTTGAAATCTACTACCCCCGGGTGAAAGATACCGGGCGTGATATCAAAAGTGATTTGCCGGTGGGTATTGAAATCGGAAGTGACATACTGCAATATTTTTTGCTCACCATCGACCGCACCCATGATCAGAATGTGTTGATTATTCACTAAGCCTGGTGAGAATAAGTTCCTGTAACCAATGGCGAAAAAGCCTTCTGTGATTGGAATACCCTACAATTCCCTTCAGGATTTGAATCAAAAAAGTTTTTCTTTTTTAATTTGTCCTATGAAAAAAATCTTGCTTTACACAGTGGTTGCCTTAACCCTTGCCGGTTGCAGTCATGTCTTGGATGGTGAACTCATTTTTTCCGAACCCGCCCCGGAGGATGCATTTCAATTTCCTTATTTCCTTTTCATTCCCGATGGTGTTTCACAATCCGGGGAAGTGCACATGGTGGTGGAACCCAACAATTCAGGTTTCGTTAACGATACCCTGCAAAAGCACATCGACAAGGCCGAACGGACTGCCACGCTGGATTTTTATATCGGGAATTTTGTGGCGCACAAACTGAAAGTGCCGTTGCTGGTGCCGGTATTTCCGCGAAGCAGAACCAACTGGCAGATTTATACTCATGCCCTCGACCGCGACGTGATGCTGCAAAAGGATAATGATCTGGAAAGGGTTGACCTGCAACTGATCGCCATGGTGGAAGATGCCCGCAGAAAACTCGCAGAGCGGAATATCCAAACCAGTGACCAATTTCTGATGACGGGCTTCTCAGCTTCAGCCTCGTTTGCCAACCGCTTTGCGCTGTTTCACCCTGACCGGGTGGATGCTGTGGCGGCCGGTGGGCTCAACGGCCTGCTCATGCTCCCACTGGACAGCCTCAATGGCGAAATGATACCTTTTCCGGTAGGAACCGGCGATTTTAAAGTTTTAATCGGTGAAAATTTTAATGAAGCAGCATTTTTGAAAACACCGCAGTTTTATTTTATGGGCGAGTTAGACGACAATGATGCTGTGCCCTACGATGATGCCTACAGCCAGGCAGAAAGGGAACAGATTTACCGCGTGCTGGACGAAAAGATGATGCCCGACCGCTGGGAGAAATGTCGCCGGATTTATCAGCAACAAAAGGTGAATGCAACCCTGAAAACCCTGAAAGGTACAGGTCACAAGCATTCTGAAAGTATAAAGGAAGATATCGTGGAGTTCTTTAGAAAAGCAATCGGCGAAACGAGCGAAACGAAGGATTAACCAGGTGTTATATGATGTAAAGTTTCATTGCGCTGAAGAACCCAGCCCCGGATTTCCAGAAATGTTTAAAAAAATGGAACTACTGCAAATTTTGTGGAAGATCTTACAGAAAAACACACATAAAG
>CAYNDN010000079.1:0-13062 GCA_964395075.1 uncultured Lentimicrobiaceae bacterium
CATTTGGAGGTCCATAAGGATCACATCATAAGGCTGCCTTTCCAGTGCCTCAATTACTTCTAACCCATTGGCCACCACATCGGGTTTGTATCCCATTTTGTTGAGTAAATTTACGGCTACCTTTTGGTTAATCAGGTTGTCTTCGGCCATCAAAATGCGCAATGGATTTTTCTTGCCAAGCTTCTTGTCGATCTTTGTTGTTTTCTTGCGCGTTAGTTCAATATTATGTCCCAACACCTGAAGCATCACTTTAAGAAGTTGGTTTTTCTTGACCGGCTTGGTCAGGAAGGCCGAATAAAGTTCATCTATCGGTTTGAAATCGATATCTGTTTGATGCACCGAACTCAACAACACAATGCGGATATTTTTCCTTTGGTCGATTTCGTGAATTGTTTTAGTAAGCTTGATTCCGTCCATTTCCGGCATTTGAACATCAAGCAGGGCGAGGTCAAACCTCAGGTTATCCTTTAAAGTTTCAATCGCTTCTTTAGCTGATCCAACACATACCGGCTTCAAATCCCACGACTCAAGCATTTTTGCCAGCACCAGCCTGTTGGTTTGATTATCGTCAACCACAAGCACCTGCTTACCTCTAAGCAATTCAACCGACCGTTCCACATGGATACTTTCGGGCAATTCAGCTTGCTCAGCCTCAATTGTAAAATAAAATGTGGTTCCCTGGCCTTGTTGGCTTTCAACCCAAATTTTACCACCCATCAATTCGGTGAGGTGTTTGCTAATGGCGAGTCCCAGGCCGGTTCCACCGTATATTCGGGTTGTAGAAGCGTCAACCTGGCTGAACGATTTAAACAGCCGTTCCATCCTGTCAGCCGGAATGCCTATTCCCGTATCCGAAACTGCAAACCTGAGTGTGTGCTTTCCGGCTGATTTTCCGGTAGTTTTTATATGCACTTTAATTTCACCTTTTTCAGTGAATTTCACAGCATTACTCAACAGGTTCACCACTATTTGTCGCAACCGGGTTACGTCTCCTTTGATCATTACCGGCACATCCTGTTCCATTTCAAAAATCTGTTCAAGTTGCTTTTCGATGGCTTTTGCAGATATCAGGTCGAAAGCATCTTCTATACAGTTGCGCAGGTTAAAGGGGTGCATCTCCAGATCAAGTTTTCCGGATTCGATCTTCGAAAAATCCAGGATATCGTTGATGATGGTCAGCAGTGAATCGGCACTCACCCTAATGGTTTCTACATAGGTGTTTTGTTCATCGCTTAGGGTGGTGTCTTCCATCAGGCTGGTCATCCCGATAATGCCGTTCATGGGCGTTCTGATTTCGTGGCTCATATTAGCCAGAAAAGCACTTTTGGCCCGGTTGGCTTCCTCAGTTTCTTCCTTTGCCTTTTTGAGCAGGATATTGTTTACCAACGCATTCCAGTAGGCATAATACTGCGCCTTGCCCTGCATATACATAAAGAAAAAAAACAATGCAAACATCACCCCAATGATAGATAATTGTGTGTTGCCCACAAGAAAGCTAAAAAGTATGGAGGGTACTGTCATAAAAAACTCATACACCACAAGTAGCTTGAGCCGTGGAGAAAGGGAAGTTATTGCAGCCGCAGAAATTCCGCTGGTGATGAGCAAAATGGTTATGGATGAAATGGAAAGTTCGTACCAATAAACATTTATTCCGGAATAAGCACCCCAAAGAACGGCTACCATAATTGACAGTGAAACGTAAACTTTTTCCCACCATGTGGCACCGCTTTGCTTTAGCTTTTTATAAAAAAACATCATAAAAAACCTGGAAAGGTTTAATGCAATCATTACAGAAGCAAAAGCGATAAAAAATACCGGCCTGTCGGTGTAGGTATCTGTAACGAAGGGTAATGATAAGATGATGTAAATATAAACCAACGGCCCGGTAAGTCCTCGCTTGGCCAGTTCGGCTTCGGTGGTTGACATCAGGCTTTGGTAAAGGGAGGGCGTTATATCCGGGTGAATCTTCGAAAATGCCTGACCTTTCATTTCATCTTGTGCCATGTTAATTCAGATTATTATTCTTCAAATATATGAAAAAACAGCAGCAATATCCCGAATGCATATCAACCTGGTCTCTTCATAAATCTCTGTGATTAAATTACCGCATACTTTAGTGCGCAGTTAAATAACTGATATTTAATGAAATAAAATACTGAAAAATTTTCAAAGTGAGAAAATAAAAATTTTTCAGGATTTTAAACCTAACGTGGTTAATTTCTCAAATCCGCGCACTAAAGTACGCGGTAATAGAAAAGTTATTTTTACGATTAATGAAGGGTAGAGTTTAATAACTCTGTTCTCGAACATTTACAATTACAGGCTTTCAGCCGATAGGGCCTTATCTGATGATCAGTTTTTGGGTAATGATATTCCCTTGATGTTGAATCATAATGAAATAAACCCCTGACTTAAGTCCTGAAATATCAACCGGATTTAATGTTCCTGAATTCAGTTTGCCATGCTTTAAAGTTTTCCCAATCAAATCATGAATTTTAAATTTAACCGGGTTTTGGGATGAAGTATTCCTGAGGTCAACATTCACAATGTTTCCATTGGTTGGGTTGGGGAATACCGGTATCTCTTGATTTTCGATATTGATTTCTGAAACTCCAACGGAATATTCCGGCAGTAAAATGATCCCGCCATTTTCAACCCGGGTGCGGATGGTGTCGATACGCTGGTTCATGATGTCGATGGCCGAAAGCTGATCAGTGGTATCATTATCTCGGGCATATACAAACGCCACATCTAAAGATTGCACATCACCAGGAGCGAAGGTGAACGGGCCGGTGATGCTTACTCCATATCTACTACCTGGTTGATTGCCTTCAGTTTCTTCAGTCCAGAAATATCCGTTTTGGTTGTACCCACCGTTGGGAAATTCGCAGTTTGTTCCCCAGTTCATTGGGTCGGATGCTCCCGGATAGATAAATTTACAATCCAGGTTCAAAGTCCAATGCCCGTCCCCACCATATTGCCAACTGGTATTATCGTTCCATTTCGAATTTAACCAATTATAGTACTCCGGTGCTGTTTGTGGCTCTTCATATCCATGTGCATATTCTTGATACCGATACCCAAATGCCGTCATTCCCAGCCGCTCATTGTCAACTACACCATCATCGAAATTCAACCCATTGATACTTTCATCACATCCTCCGGTCGGATTATCCAAATTATCGTTTGGTAAGGCAGGTCCGCCTAAAATTGTAACTCCCTGAACCGGTGGATTAGCCCCATAGGCATAAGGCTCTCCGTTTCCATCGGTATCAACGGCATTGTAAACAAAAGCGTTTCCGCGGCTTACATCACACCGGACATAGTTATCATAAGGAAAACCAAGATCGAAATAATTGTGCAAGCCTATATATGCATCTTCATATGTATTGTCGGATCGGTTATAAAAATCGTAATGCAGAAATATTGTATTGAATAAGGCACTATCCTGCGGTTGGTCAAAAGCATAAGCATTGCCATGGATTTCAATTTTCATAGGAATCCCACCGGATTCGGAATGAAAATCATAATCATCATTAAAAACAAAATATAAGGATTGATCGCCTCTGATCAACGGAACATCTCCAACTAAGGGATCATAAAACCCATCCCCGTTCTGATCGAAGTAAGGCGCCAGTTGTTCAGCCTGTCCCAGTTCAGGATTTCCATTACCGGGCCATGTGGCTATGCTTTCGATGGGTTCGTAATCCTGATCATTGTAGTGGGCAATATGAAAATTGATTTCCTCTCTACTGATTTTCCACATCCTGTAGTTTACCAGGTCATCATTATCGTAATTTTCAGATACCGGCCCGGGCCAGAAATCATTTCCGTTCAGATGCCAGGTTTCAGCGGCAACATGTATTGCATAATCTGATTTTCCGCCAATCCACAGGCTGTTTTGACTTATGGTATTTTTGCCACTTCCGTTCGGAACTTCAAAAAGCCCTGTTTTATTAACCGGGTCATAAAAATGCATCCCTGTTGCCCCAAATGGTGCCCGAATGTTGTTTATATCCAGTGTGTCAACCAGTGGTGATGGATCGTCAATATCAAAATATATCAATCCTGCTGCTTCAATCGAACCTTGAGGGTTATTCAGAATATAGTAACAATTTAACGGGCTATCCACCGAAAAATCAATGTAGTATTTAGCTGTTGAATCGTTTACCTTTGAAAGGCTAACCCCAATTTCTTCAATAACATGTTGGAGTTGTAGGGTGTCAGAATCAGGATTATAATCATTTTCAACCAAGTTAATGAATCCACTCTTTCCAGCTAAAGTTTTGATGGTATCATTTACACCAAATGGTGTTAATTGATCCGGGGTAATATGAACAATCAATCTGGCTTCGTTGGAAATCATAACCGGGTTATTTGTTTGATAGAAAGAATATGTAATTTCAACAGTCATACCACAGTTTTTCGCTATTTGTAGATAAATTACGCTATCAGAAATTTTCTGACAGTTCATAACTGTATTGCTTTGATATATTGGTTCAAGTGATATGGCCATATTATCAAGTCCTAAATCATTAAGTAATGGATTGAATTCCATGGTTTGGAAACCTTGCATGTAAATGGTATCATTAACAGCTATTGGTTGAACTGGATTTTCAATGATATTCACAATAATTTCACCTGTCGTATAATGCGCCGTATTGTGTTTTTCGCGGATCTGATATGTAAATGAGTATGTCCCGGAGATATTGCTATATGCTGTAAATGTAATTACAGAATCAGTATGGCTTGCAATTCCTAAATCCTGGCCGGGAATAGCATGCGAAACAATCAGTGTGTCACCATTAATGTCTGTATCGTTCAAAAGAACTGGAATGTCAACAGGTTCGCCAGCCATAACTGATGCGGTATCATTAAATGCTACCGGTAGATTAGGATTATCTTTTATATATAAATAACCACCTGCATAATTTGAAAGGTGATTGCTGTTGTCAGTCTCGGCATTTTGGTATTTATAAGCCAAACGAAAGCCGGTATCTCCAATAATTTTTGGAAAAACCTTTAAAAGGCTATCAGTAAATTCAACTTTGATGTGACCAGTTTCTGACTCTGCATCGAAAATTTTGAGTTGATCATCCTGTGCATCAAAATCATTTTGCAAAACCGGGATGTAAAGGGTGTCACCCAGGAAGGCTGTTGCCGTATCGTTTATTGCAATTGGATACTCAGGGTTATTCTCAATATTAAAAACAAAATATGTGGTGAAAGATAACTCCGGATCGGTTTCAGTAATTTTTACCCGGCACGAGTCCAGGCCGCTGTAATTCTCAGTGATGATAAATGAAAAAGTGCTGTCGGTATTATCCAATTCCTCTCCGTGTTCCGGATCCCAAATCCGGTTTACATAAAAGTAATCCCCATCCAGGTCGGAAGCAATATCGTACAGGTTAAATTCCACTTCCTCGCCGGCCATAATTGTTGGAATATCATGACTAAAATCAGGCAATTCGTTTTCCATCACATCGGCAAAAAGCCATGCAGTTGCGTAGGCTTCCCAGTCGTTTTTTCGGGTAATTGAATACTTAATGCTATCCAGGCCATGGGTTCTGGTGTTGGTGTATCGGATGGAACTATCAAGAAAACTGTAACCATAGCCATTGCCAGAGTTATTTACATAAAACAGCCATATTTCTTCTCCCTCCGGGTCGTAATCGTTTTGCAAAACATTGACCAGCGTGGTGTGGTGTTTCTTTAAAGTGATGGTGTCGTTCACAGCCACAGGAAAGGTTTGGGAAAATGCACCCATGGTTGCGAGCATCAAAAAAACGGGTAGCCAGAAACGAAGATCATCGTACATTTTTTTCATAACTTTTTGGATTTATTTGTGAAAGCGTCTGATTTTAATTTTCAATGGTAAGAAACAAAAATACGACTTCCAAATATATTAAGTGAAATGCGCTTACGAAAAAGGGAAAAGGTTAGAATACCAGAAACTTTTCATCAGGCTGCCAACCCGTCATACGTTTTTGGCTCAGGTTGGGCTTAGTCATTTTTTTTAACGCTTCGATGTCCGCAAAAAGGCGGGCGATCGAAGGTCAGTGCAGAATCTGACCTTGAAGCTTTCGCCAACCGGTGGACGATTGCGTTAAAAATAACCTGGAGTGTTTTATACACTTAGGCGCTTAGGCGACAAAACTAACCAACATGTTGTTCGTTTTACATGTTGTCGGAATTCAAATCCCGCTTAGCGGCTTTTTTTCGGGATGACCCCGAAAAAACGTAGGCTCTTAAGAAGCGATGGCTCTGATATAAAATAATGAGGTTAGGATGAGATGTACAACGTGTAACTAACCACATTAAATTTTATTAGAGCCAAAGCCACTAATGCCACATGTTAACGATCTTTTCAAACTATGGTAAAACCGATGTCACCCCTGAATCGCCGGTTTGGATTTAGGGATGACACCGGTAATTTAACTTACTGAACGCTGATTTTTCTCACATCAAGGCCTTCTTTGGTTTGCAGTGTAATTACGTACATGCCGGTTTGATATCCTGACAGGTCAACAGAAGTGGATTGGCCGTTCCATCTCATGTAATCCATCAGCATTCCCGAGGCATTATAAATCCAGATAAATCCACCATCGGTGTATCCGTTGCCATCCACTGCAATATTTACAATCCCGGATGTTGGATTGGGGGATACGTTTACGTTGACTTCTTCTTTGGCGAACTGATCCTCAATATCGGTAAAAATCCCTGTGTGCAGGGGCTGATCGGAATATACTACGAGGTTGCAGGCCACGGCCAGATATGGGTTAAACCCATCGTTGCAGTCGGGGCAGGTGGTGCCTGATATACAATCAGGATTGTTGGGGTGGCAATAATCCACATAATCTTCATCGAAAATATATCCCAGTTCAACGCTTTGTCCGGCTACATAAGGGGTCATATCGAAATCGAACCAGGGTGCTATGGCGCCGGGGCACCATCCGGCCCTGTCGTGGAACCATGTTCCGTTTTGGGGCTGGCAGCCGTCGGGGTTGGGGTTGCACTCCAGCCAGTTGTGTTGTTCGAAGGTTTGGCTTCCGTTTACCCATAAGTGGTGTGTGTCTTCATGAAATTCTGCTGCATTTCCGGTGTTATTATCACCCCAGCCATGGCCTGTGGATACAAGCTTAAGTTTGGCAGCATTGGCCTGATCAGGAAATGTAAAACTGTAGTCCTCCACCGGCTGCAGATCGCCCAGGTCCCCAAACGGATAATCCTGGTGCCAAACGGAGTTTACGGTGCTGTATTTATGCTCGGGAGTTCCGGTGTGATAATAGAATGAAAGATTCCACAAATAGCCATTATCGAACGTTACACACGACATCCTGAATTTTGTTTTCCCCTGAAGAATCCACATATAGTCGGTAGCATCCATGGTGTGTGAACATGGTGTTCCGTAAGGGGTGATATACCTTATGATCTCCATCCATTGGCCGTTTGGGGCCTGGGCTTCAACATGCGCAATGCGATCCCATTCGCCGCAACCTCCGTCAGGGCAGTCAAGTGTGAGGGTAGCAGTAATATTATCGAAGGCGCCCTGATAGCTCGGCAGTTCGGCTTCTACAACAACTTCAGGAACACTTGTCCATATCCATTCATCTTCCGCAACTGTTACGTCCATATCTGAAACATCCTGTGTAATATTGGTATTTATGGATTGGGTGGTGGCTGCACCGAAATTGTTGGTAGAGACGACCATAAGCTGATAATTTCCATAGGCCGGAGGCTGCCAGTAGCTGGTGAAGTACCCGTTGTACCAGTAATCAGGAATGATTGTTTCGCCATTGACTTCGAAAACCACCGACTGAATATTAAAAAGGTGTTCGTTGTCGATGACGGAATATGTAGATAGCAGGATGTAGTCCAGATCAGGATCATAAACGTCACCCTGCAACGGACTGTGCAAATTAACTTCGGGGCCATAGGTGTAGGGATCGATAACGAGGAAAGCGTTGAATACGGGCTCAGCGGGCTGGTATGTGCCGTTACCGGGTTGGGTGGCTTTTACAACTACTTCACCTTCTTCACCGGTGAGGGTTATCACATTTCCGTTGATGGTAGCCGGGCCTGATTCGATGCTAAAAAACACTTCAAGACCTGAAGTGGCTTCGGCAGTGATTTCGAAAGGCTCGTCAATGGTGAGATGATTCGGTATCCCTGGGAAATTTATGGCCTGGTAGCCCGGGTTCAGGTCACCGCCAAAATTTGAAATATCGCCGGTGAGGGCAAAGTTCATCAATTCTGCATCACGCTCACCACTGCCTGTTTCGCTTATCAAATGCGTTATGCTGGTATTGTTTCCACCAGGAGTGCCCTGATTGAACTTGTAGTAAAGCTGCAGGCCTTCGGCTGTGTCTTCAATTTCATTATCAACAATATCCTGTATTTCAGCAGCCGAAAGTGCTTTGTCCCAAAGCGATACTTCGTCAACCCTGCCGCCAAAAACAAAATTATAACCAGCCCCAAGTGTGCTCTTTCCAATGGCAAAAGGCAGGTCGGCATTTGTAAGCACCCCTGAAGCTGCTGACGATCCTGAGATGATACCATTGATATAAAGCGACAAAGTGCTGCCATCATACACCCAGGCAAAATGCTGCCACACCTCGGGAACAACAGAATATGCAGGTGCTACATATTCAAAAAGTCCGTCAGTACCTGACAAGCGGCATTCGATAATACCATTGTCGAGCTGGATGAGGTAAAATCCGGTTGCACCGTCGCGCAAACCCATCATACCCTGACCATAAACGAGTTCGTCGGTATAAAACCAGCCGGTCATCGACATTTCCGTTTTGTTTACAACATACTGACCTGCACCTTCCAGGATCGCAAAGTCATCAACCCTGTCGAAATGCAGATACTGATTGCTCTGTGCCTGTAATCCTGCTGATCCCGCCAAAATAAAGACAGACATTAGCATCGTAATGTAAAAGTTAAATTTTTTCATAATAGAATGTTTTAGTTAGTGAATGAAATTCGTTATTTGTTAATGGTTATATCAGTCTTTGATGCATCTTACCGAAAAGGCGTTTCCGCTGTGTGTATGGCTTCTCCTGATATCATTATGCGCATACGACAACAACCTGAACCATGCATTATCCCCAGCCTTAGTAGATGACCACAGGTAATTCGCACCTTTTATCAAATCAAAATTCCGTTCCTCGCCATAAAGTATTCCGCCCGGAACAGCGGTAAAGCCCGCCGCATTAACACCACCAACATTCGGGTTGTACCAAAGCTCAAGTCCGCTCATCTTCAAACGTCCGCCGGTATTGCTTCCACGCCAACCTATGGTGTCCCAGATACTGTCGTTGATGGTGTATAGGCTGTCGAGGCCGGCTTCAAGGATTGTCCAGTCCTGGTCGGTAGGGATGTGCCAGCCTTCCGGGCATATCCCTCTGGCCACGGTGTCGGTGTAGTTCATCAGTTCATCCCAGGTGTACATGCCGCCATAGCGGTCGCAGTTGTTCAAATCATTTTTGTAACAATATTTTTCGATGGTATCATTGTTTTTCAGTGTATCGGATGCACGCAGGAAGTTACCGATGTTCAGGTTTTCGCGCATCCAGCACTGGTCTCCAATTTGCACGGTATGGTATGTTTGCCCGCCGTATTCCAGGGCTTCCAGGCCGCTGCATGGAGTTCCGGTGTTTTGCCCGGTGTATTCCGGACTGGTATCTTCCTCGTTGTTGCACGAATAGAATAGTAAAGATGCAAGTACCAGGTTGAGAATAACAATTGCAATTATGATTAGATTTTTCATTTTCTGCTATGTTTAATAGTTACATAAGATGACTTTTTCTGTTATATCATTACAAATTATCAGGGCATCAGCCATATTTTTGTTGTTGACATGTCGCCACCCATCTTTGCAGTTTGTGCAGTATAATTTGCTGCATTATTTTCTGATTCGGAAGGTGGATAAGTAAGTCTGCAATAGTTCATTGGTTCACCTTCACGAGGTGTTCTGCTGGTGCGTCTGGTAAGGCAAAAGGCTTCCCAGGGCTGCCTGAAAGCATCAATCCAGCGTTGTGCATAAACCAGATCGAGTTTTTCCTCATCATCCTCTAAGAAAAATATCTTATTGGCCACATCATAAGGATTGGCGGCTTCATAGTTTGGATCGGTATATAACCAGATGTCGGAGGTTTCTTTCAGGTTGTCCCAAAATTCCATTGAGGCAATAACGCCGCTAAAATATTCTGCCGCTCCATCGTCAGGATCAACAGGCAAACCGATCCCCCTGAAATAAGCTTCGGCCTTTATGAAAAAATATTCACTGCCGGTAAGGATAATTTCAGGGATTGTGTTTTCATCCCTGGTAATATAATAGTTGAAAGGTGAATAAATGCAGTCGGAGCCCTTAATGGTATAATTCAAATCGCGGTGTTTTTGATAGGGTATGCCACCGGCAGGTGATGTACTGGCATCGGGTATCTGTGGGTAGGCTACCCAGTTGCCTGCGTTGTTGGTTTCGAAAAATATGAAAGCCCGCGGATCGAAAAATCCTGTTCCATTGGTGCTGTCGTTTTCAGCCATCTGGTTCCGGATGTTGGTTCCCATTCGGAGGTTTTTGTGTTCGCTGAACGACCAGTGGGTGCTGGTTTTGAGCCAGCCGAGATCAGCCGGCATCATCACCACATCTTCACCCGGTTCGATTACGGGTAAATCGTTTTCAAAAATATCCTGTATGATTGCTGTGGCCAGTCCGGGTTCCTTTTCGACCATACGCATGGCATGGCGCAACCTCAGGGAGTTGGCGAATTTTATCCACATCAGGATGTTGCCATCAAAAAGGTGGTCGCTTTCGGCAATGCTGTAATAGTTGCCGCCCAATGGTGTTTCGTTGCTTGCGCTCATATTTTCGGCAGCCCATTGCAGTTCTTCCAGCAGGTATTTATATATCTCTTCCTGGCTATCGTATTCGGGACGAAGATATTCTATGCCGAGGTATCCTTTCCCTGCATTAAAAAATGGCATATCGCCAAACAAATCGGTAACCCTGAAAGTTTTATAAGCGGTTAGTATTTTTACCATTCCCCTTACATTATTCAGCGAATCGGGCCTTTCGGGATCTTCCATATCGTTGAGCCTGTTTTCTATATCGCGGATATGCGCAAGTGCTGTATAATAAGACGACCAGATATTTTCGGTGCCGATGCTCAGGTTCGACCATGCTTCACTCGTTAGTGCCGCCAGTTGTGTTTGTTTGTAAAATACCTCGTTGTGCACATAAAATTGTTCGTCCCATCCCAGCCTTAGTGAACTCACCACATTGTTGAACAGGGGTGGTACGCTGGTTATGGTAGTGGCATAAGGATTTTTATTCAGATCGTCAAAGTCCTTTTCGCAGGATACAAAAATGATCATGCTCAAAATGAGGAGGATGCTTGTGAATATGTTTTTCATTGTCTTAGGATTTTTTGTTGGTTTTAAAATGAAGCTGTAACCCCAAAAGATATTGATCTGGTGCCGGGATATGAAGCCCATTCAAGCCCCTGGGCGTTTCCTGAGCCTATCAGACCTTCCGGGTTGATGTTGTTGGGGAGCGTGGTATAAATGTAAAAAAGGTTGCGGCCTACAAGGCTGAGGGTTAACCGCTGGAAAATGTTGGTTCTTTTGGTAAATGCAGCCGGTAAGGTATAACTCAACATTACTTCCCGCATTTTTACCCAGGTGTTTTCATATATGCCCGGCGTGGAGATGAATTTTCCCCAGCCGCCTGCGTTGGGCATGTACTTGTAATAGTAATGAACTACCTTGTCGTTGGGTGTACCGTCTTCGTAAACGCCCGGAAGAATAACACCAACATTTCGTGTGATACCATCCGGATCGGTGTAAGGAAGTCCGCCGCCATCGCGTTCAAGCAATGTTTCGGGGGCTTGTCCGGTTTGCAGGCCAATCACCTGTGTGCCGCAATAGATGTCGCCACCCCATTTGGTGTCGATCAACGTTGACAAAGAGAAACCTTTCCATAAAAGCTGCATGGTCCATCCTCCCAAAAATTTGGGTGATGCATTACCGATGGGCACTCTGCTTTCGGTAATCTGATAAGTTGTGCCATCATCGCTGATAATGGGATGTCCGTTATCGTGATACACATAATCGTACCCGACAATGGTTCCGTATTCGTCGCCTTCCCGCAGGGCAATAGCCGGACCGTTAAGCCCCCAAATATCGCCCAACTCCAGCAGTCCGGTATTGCCGCCGAGGCTGATCACATAGTTCCGGTTTCTGCTCACATTTAAGCCGGTCTTTAGCACCAGATTTGAGGTATTTAAAATTACATAATCAATAATGGCTTCGAATCCTTTATTTTCAAGTTCACCATTGTTGATGATGATACTGGATGCCCCGGATGAGGCTGGTATGGGGAGTTCCAGAATTTGATTGTCGGATAAAATATGGTAATACGTAAAATCGATATTCAGGCGTTCATCAAACATCCCGATGGTGGTACCCATTTCGTAGGATTTCGATCTTTGCGGTGCCAGTTCCAGCGGTGGGATAACGGGATTCAGTGATGAAGTTTGCGTGTTTCCGAAAAGCCCGGAGTAATAAATATAATCCAGTTGATAAGGCCTTGTGTCGGTGGCGGCCATAGCAAGGGAGCCTTTGAGTTTCCAAAAGTTCAGGATCGAATTTTTAAAGTTGAATGCCTCTGTGGGAATAAAACTCATGGACAGAGATGGGTAGAAGTAGGAATTGGCATCTGTGGGCAGGGTTGATGACCAGTCGTTTCTTCCTGTCAATTCCAGGAAGAGGTAGTTGTCCCAGATTGGCGCCGAGAGATGGTCGAGCATCGCGCCGAAGCTGTCCCAGACCGGGCCATAGGGCGGCTGCGCGATGAGCGGCTCGGAGATCGAGATCTTCGCGACGATGACAAAGGGCAGCAGGAAGAACAGCCCGAGCCAGAGATAGGGGACCGCAATGGTCGCCCGCCTGCCCCACCCCATGCCGCCGCGCTCGCTCATGCCCGCTCCCCTTCGGTGAAACCCTAGGCGCTGCTCAAATTTCAAGCAAGCGCTCTCGATAGCCTATCATTTGGCT